>ONTD01000031.1 GCA_900320675.1 uncultured bacterium | reverse complement strand
TTTGAAACCTCTTGAAGGTTTGGAAATCCGGTAACAGATTTGTAATGCTCTATGAATTTTCGCTTTTCATTTTCGGTTACAATATTATCCAAAAAACTAAGATTATGATTACGAATGAATTTATTTTGCGGAGCAAAAATATCGTCATGTATATCCAAGAAACTACCGTTTGAAAGTCTGTCATAGTTATCAAGATTGTTTGAAGTCAAATTCATATATACCGGCGTACCTTTAAATGCGACAGATTTTACATTTTTCCGCCGCATACAGTCAGAATTATAAAAACTATTAGCACCTATGACCGGTAATACTTTCATTGAAATCCCTGTTATTAACTAATCTAAGACCATCCTAGATTGAATTTAACTCTATTTTTAAATCATGTCAAGTTTATAATTTGCGTATTTATATACAAATATTAAGGATTGTTACCATATATCAAACACAAAAAATACCGTATTTGTTATCTTTTGAATTACCTAATACAAATATTTATGATAAAATATCAATATGAAAAAATTATTGAGTGTTATTTTAGGATTAATTGCAATTGCTATTTTCGGGGTATTTACAACAAAAACACTTATACCCAAAGATAATAACGAAGTTGTATTCTGGACACTTCAAATGAGCGACTTCTCTTCATATATGAACGGGGTTATATCGGATTTTGAAAAAGAAAATCCGAATATAAAAATCAAATGGATTGATGTACCGTTCTCTGAGGGGGAGAAAAGAACTTTAGCATCAGTATTAAGCGATAATCCGCCGGATTTAATCAACTTAAATCCTGATTTTTCCGCAACTTTAGCGCAAAAAGGTGCCTTATATGAAATTCCGGAAGAAAATGCCACGCAGTATAATCAGGCAATAGTTAATTCTCTTAAATATAACGGTAAACTGTATTCACTACCTTGGTATGCGACAAGTGCGGTTACAATATATAACAAGAACTTATTGAAACAATCCTCAGTACCTGTTCCTAACACTTACGAAGAAATTGTAAGAATTGCACCGACAATTAAAACTAAAACAAATGCTTATGTGTTTTTACCAAACATTACAGAAAACGACACCATGTTGAAAATTTTAAATAAATACGGAATTAATTCTCCAACAACTATAAATAGCGAAAAATCCGCCTACGTTTTTAACATGTTCAAAACCCTTTATAACCAAAATCTTATTCCTAAAGAATCTATTACTCAAACACACAGAGAAGCATTAGAAAAATATATGTCTGAAAATATAGCATTATTTCAAGCAGGTGCGAATTTTTTGAATATGATTAAGGAAAATGCACCTTCCACATATTCACACACCGATGTTGCTCCGCAAATTACAGGAGAACTCGGGCAAAACGATTTTTCTTTGATGAATTTTGTAATTCCTCAAAAAGCAAAACATAAAAATGAAGCAATAAAATTTGCACTTTATCTGACAAACAACAAAAATCAACTTGAACTTGCAAAGCTGACAAATATAATAGCAGTCAATAAAACTACCTTAAATAATGAATTTTATACAAAGTATTCCGCTGATGATTTAATGGCAAAAGCAAGAGTAATCAGCGCTAAGCAGCTTAACAAGGTTGAACCTGTTCTTATATCTTCCCAAAATCAAAAAGACGTAAATAATTTAATAAATACAACTGTTCAAAATATACTGTTAGGTAAAGTCGAGACAAAATCTTCTCTAACAAAACTATCAATAGATTGGGCAGATTTACTAAAATAAAAAAGAGGTCCCGAAATTAATTCGGGAACCTCTCCGGATAAATTTACAAAGAACAAATTTACCCTTGAAAATGTGCTATTGCAAGCATTATAGCCAACATAACTATAACAAAAAAACATACGCTTAACATTCCTGTGCCGCCGTCAGGGGAATATGCTTCTTTATTTTGTTTTTGTTCATTATTTTTATTACTGTCTGTCATTTTTACTTCTCCTTTGCTTATTAATTGCACAAGCTATCGCAATAGCGATCTCAGCCAAATCATTTTGTGCTGTTTTTTTATTACTTTGCGGGGTGTCTGGTATTTCCGGACAATATTTATTTATATACCTTAACACTGCCGAATTAACATGCATCATACAAATCATTATTAATAAGAACAAAAAAACTGTTCCCATACCAATAAGCATGACAAATACCCCTGTTTTTAACAGTTCTGTTTCCATAATTTTTCCTTTATATGTGTAATAACTCTCAATAAAAACAGGAAAACTACGGGGCACGTGTGCAAATCTCATATTTTAAAATTGGAGATATATTATGAGAATTTGCTAAATAATTTAAAATATAAGATGTTTTTATTTTGCTTGAGTTAAATAAATTGTTTGATACAGAATTTTGGCAAATATTAAGCCCTGATGACAATTCCGATTTTAATGCCGCAATTTCAGACTCATAATTGTTTGCCGCAGCTATTGCAGTATCCTGAATAGCATTTTGTGTTATGTATATGCCGTTGTTTTGAACTTGCTTTGATATATAAATCTTGTCAGTATAAGATGAAACGCAGTATGACGGATTTTGAAAAAATCCGACCGAAAACATTGCATATAAAAATATTATCAATAATTTAAAAAATCGTTTCATTAACATAATAATAACATAAAATTCTTGCTGAACTTAAATATTTTTAACATGATACTTGATTTTTATCATTTATAAGATATTATTTAAATACACACAACTAGCTAGAAAAGGAAAAGAATTATGGCAAAACATTGTGAAATATGCGGAAAAGCACCTATTAAAGCGGCAAAATTAACATTCTCTCATAAACAGATTGTTCATACACAAGAACCTAATTTACAATCAGTTAAGGCTGTTATTAACGGTCAAACAAAGAGAATCAGAGTTTGTACTTCTTGCTTAAAAGCAGGTAAAGTTCAAAAAGCTATATAGGTTTTAAAAACAAAAAATTCTAAAAGCGGCTCTTAATAAAGAGCCGCTTTTAATATATAAATTTTTATTTTGTCGAAAATTAATTATTCTTCAACTTTGGTTTCCGGAGCAGCTTCTGCAGGTTTTGGTTCAGTTGCCGGTTTTGTTGCCGCAGCATCACCATCTTTAGCAGCCTTTGCGGTTGCTTTGCCTGTAAATCTGTTTTTAATAGGAATTACAATATTTTTATCTAACCATTCACCCGGTTTTGCAAGAATATTTTTAACTTTATCGGTATTTGTAGTGGCTTTATCGTTAATCCATTTTTCGCCTTTACCTTTATAAATACCCCACGCCGCAACGGTTAATAATAACAATCCGCCTACAGCTTTTAATATTGTCTTACCTATACCGCCGCTTTTTTCTTCAGGAGCTTTAGTACTAAGCTCAACTACATCTGCTTCGGGTTGAGCCGCAGGTGGCACACTAAACTGACTTGGTGCACTAAAAATATTTTCTTCACCGCGGAAATTTATTCCTGTATTATTATTTAATTGAACGGGATTGACCATTGGAAAACCTCCTTTTTTACACACTAATATTAAAAAAAACGACTACAGTATTATTTTGCCTAAAACTAAAAGTTATTTCAATAATTGTTACAAAAATTTACAAAAATTTTGGAATAATTTAAAAACTCGCGTACTCTATATAATTAGAAGGAGAGAATAGGGATATGGAAAATAATACAATTTTATTGGTAGAGGAAGCTGAAAAAGAGAATGCAAAGGCGCTTGCACAAAGTTTCATAAAAAGTGAAATTCGAGGAAGAGCTTATACAAACGCATTAGGTGCTGAGGTTTGCATAAATTATCTGAGAAATGAAGGCCTCATCTCAGATGCATCTTGCAATCTGCACAACATCAGACGAATTCTTGAAGAATTTGATATCGCTGATATTATTCTGCCAAATATTCGTATTGACGTAAGAGTTGTATATGACGAAAATTGCATTTTTGTTCCAAAATCTCATTTTGAATATAATTTAACCCCTGATATCTACGTTGTACTGAAAATTTCCAAAGACTATTCTCAAACAGAATTTTTGGGATTTTTTGAACCGAAAATGCTTAATCAGAATAATGCAAATGATGAATATTACTTTATGGAGAAAGAAAAATTATCTGCTCCGGTTGATTTGAAGAATTTTATCCAAAATTACGAAGGGAAAGCTGATAAAGATTACGCTGAAAGAACAGTTGATAATGCCCAAATGATAATGGTATCAATGGCTGATCATAATGTAAGCGACGATGACAAGAGAAAACTATTAGGTTACTTGAAAAACAGTTCAGCATTAAGAGACAGATTTATAGAATTTGAAAATTTTGAGATGCTGGCATATAAATCTGCTAATGAAGGAAGTGCTGTATCTGAGATTTCGGAAGAATCAATGAATATTAATGGAGATATAACTCTTGATGATTTGAATATCGACGGACTTGACGATATACAAGAAGGCATTGAAGAACCACTATCAGACATTACTATAGACGAAATATCCGACACGGAAGAAGTACTTGGAAGCACAACAAATGAAGTATTCGATACAGAAAAAGTTGAAAGTGTAACCGATACGGAATCCGGTACAATTGGCGATATGTTAAAAGGTGCAGCTATTATGGGAGCGGAAATTGCAGGTGCTGCGGTAGCCTCAGCCGCTTTGTCAGGAGCTGCGGAAGGTGCTGAAATTGTAAGTAATGCTGCAGACGCCGCAAGTGAAGTTACTGATGTTGCAACAGATATAACAGATACAATCTCTCAAATTTCAAATAGCAATAAAGAAGATGAAATAAAAGCAGATATAGATATTGAAAAATCAAATGTTGAAGGTTCATCTGATAACGAAATTTTAATGGGAAATTTAGATGATTTGGATTTATTCGAAAATAACGATGAAGAATCCGCTAACATTAATTTTGATAATCTTTCAGCAGAAATAGATAACTTAGATGATAATGAATTGAAATTTAACGATAATCAAGATGATTTCGGAGATATAGTTTTTGAGAACAATGATTTTGATGATATTCGGGTAACAAATAACAACGTTTCCGATGGGAATTTTGGCTCTAAGCCTGCGATATCAACTGTTGTAAATACTCCTATATCAGAAGCAACAGATTTGATTTCAATGGAAAATATTAAATTAGGAAATATTCCGCCTTTGGATATACCTAAGAATATCGACATTGAAATGGATACAATGGAAATAGACGAATTCCATAAACTTGTAAACGATTACGTCCCTCAAAAGATTGAGGATGAATCAGTTACGGTTGATTATGACACAGTAAGCCAAGAAAACCCTAATAATACTTTTGGTAATTCAATTTCTGATGATATAAATTCAGACAAATTTGTAGAAGATATTGCAGATATTGCAGAAAGTGTAAATTTAACTCAGCAAGAAGCAGAAGTTTCTGATGAAGTTCAAGAAGCAATGCTTTCTGATTTAGTTGATAACACAGAAAAGAAGGAAGAATCCGTTTCAGAAAACATCACTTTACCGGAAAATACCGTTGAAGATAACAATAACTTTGAATCGTTAATTGACGATATCTCATCAGTTAACGAATTAAAAGAACCTGAGGAAAATATACTTGATACAAGTAATGTAAACACAGAAGACATCTTTGACGAATTGGCATCCGTTGAAAATATTTCTTTATCGGAAGAAAACAACTTAATTGAAGGTTCTGCTATTAAAGAAGATTTACCTGAAGCAGAAAAAACTTTGGATGAAATCGGCTTATCACTTGACGAACAGAATAATAACGAGGATAATTTGAATTCAGATTTAATTGAAACAAACCTTGATGATATCAGTGATTTTGAGTTATCAGAACAGGATATTGTTGAAGAAAAAATACCTGAAACTTCTGTTTCCGTTCCGAATGAAGAAAGTTTATTTGATGATATAAGCGATATCTCTGAAGATAAAATTGAAAATATAGCAGAAGAAAATCTTACTATGGCTGACAGTACACTGAATAATATTTCCGAAGAAAATGTTAAAATTACAGACGAAGTACTACCAATGGCAGAAGAAATTATATCAGAAGAAAAAGCCGGATTATCTCTTACCGGACTTGAAGATATAAATTCTGTTGAAGATATTCCTGCAATAGATGATATCGAAACTGATAGTGAATCTTTAGGAATTTTATACAATGGCTCAGAACCTACCGAGATTAGCTCAGAAATCCAAGAAGAATACGAAGACTACGATTTTAGACCTAAAAAAACTAAAGTTATGCCAATATTTGCAACAACATGCTTAATATTAATTATGGCAGTAGTCGTAGGACTTATGATAAAAAATAAGAACAGCATTGATTCTGATTCAATAATACAATCTACAGCTGACAATAGCACTCTTGCAGGTCCGGAAACGGATAATTCCGGAATATTGGCAGATAATGAAATCCAACCGGCAATTCCGACAGAGAACATGGCACCATCAGATCCGGCCCCGAAATCCATACAGGAACAAGAACCTGCCGCACAAATTTCTAAAGAAGCAAAACAAGAAGCTGTTAAAAATACTAAAGAAGCTATAAAGAAGACCAATGAAGCTATTAAAAAGCAGCAAGAAACAGTTTCAGCTCCGAAAAAACCGCTAAATGCAAGTAAAACAATAACATTACAAAAAGTGTCATGGGAAGTACCTGATTACCTTTCATATAGCGATAACATGAGAAAATATCTCCAAACCGCAGGAAAGAGTATCAAACTAACACTTGCAAGCGATTTATTGTTGACAAACGATTATATATACTCAAATCAAGTTAAAGTTAACTTAAAACTCACCAAAGACGGTATAATCGAGAGTTCACAAATTGCAAAATCCAGCGGTTCAACCCAAGTTGATAAAATTGTGTTACAAACTGTTAAAGATACACTAAATGTCGTAAAACCGGCAAGGGGAGAGGTTCCTACCCCTAATTTCAATTTAGGTATTATCATTTATTTGTAATTGTGTTATAATGTTGCAAGTTAGGGGAATGTAAGTGGAATTAGCACAAGATAAAATAAATTTGATTGAGAAATTAATCAAGACGAACCGAAAATTTATAAATAACGAAGATTTGTACGAGGACTTTTTTAATGAGACGTGTAAACGTTCTTTGCCTATAATTAGTACAATTACTTCCGATTCCACTTTGGAAGTATACTTAAAAAAGGTGGCAACCACCAGCATATTGAATGTGCTAAAAGATTCCGGCAGATTAAGAAGAACCCATGACAGCTATGTTAACACAAGAGAAGTCCCAATTGAGACAACTTCCGAACCATATTCAAATGTTTATTCAGAAATGAAAGTTGAGTATGAACCTATCGATTTTGATAACGGACCGGAAGATATTGCAATTAAAAATGAAGCCCTAACGTTCATCGTTAACTCAATACAAAAAATTGACGAGGAAGAACCTGAAAAACGGTATTATGAATTATATAATCTTCGTTATAAAGAGGGGAGAACTCAGGCTGAAATCGCAGAAGAGCTTGAGCTTTCGCAATCAGAAGTTTCTAAGAGATTGTTTAAATTGATGCAGAAAATTAAATCTTCTCTTAATGATTAATAGAGAATAGTAATTATGAAATGTCCAGTCTGTAAAAATATTATACCGGATAATTCCCTTAGATGTCCGCACTGCAAGACAAGAACCGGTTTAATATGTAAGCATTGCCACACAGTTAACACTATTTTTGACGTTGCTTGCAAAAAATGCGGGGAAGAAATTTTAAAATTATGCCCCGAATGTAACTGTGTGAATTTTCCGAATTCAGCAGTATGCAGAAAATGCGGATATAAATTTGAAGCGGAAAAAACAGTACACCGAATTTCACCTAACAAAAACCGTTCACACGTTATCAACCCGCAATCATTAACTCAGGCAGATGCTGAAACACTACTCGGCAAAGCAATACTCTCAGAAGATAAAAAAATTATTTCACTCAGCGGCATTCGAGGAGTTGGAAAAAGCTACGTACTCTCCAGAGTTATAAAAAATCTTCAAGGAGAACAATTTGTATGGTTATACGGCAAATGCTCACCTATAACCCAATTTACATCCGGCGGACTCATTCAAGATATCTTGTTTAACTTGTACGATTTACCTAATTTTTGTATAAATAGCCCTAAATTTAAAAAAGATGCCGCAAAACTTTTCAGAAATAAATTTCCTTATCTAAACAATGAAGAGATTGATGATTTTTTGAATTTCTTATACCCAGTTAATTTTGGTATGTTTGAAGAAATTTCTGCCAGAAAAACAAAAACATTTAATCTTTTAAACAAAATTTTTGATAACATTGTACTGTACTCAAAATTTATAATTGTAGCAGACAATTTTGATGACGTCGACGGATTATCTTACGAATTTTTACACAGCTATATAAAAAAGGAATCTGTTTACAAAGATTTAAAATTACTTTTAATATACTCCGGTGTAAAACCTTCAAAAGGGTATTTTAATTTTCATGGGAAAGAAAATCAGGACGTATACTTTGATATGAGAATTTCTCCTTTGGATAGAAAAGGTATGATGGAACTTCTGCAAACAAAAGAAGAAAAATATCCGAATTTCCCAAAAATTTCCGATGCCGAAAGAGAATTAATTTTTGCACAGAGCAAAGGAAATTGCGCATATATAGAACAAGCATGCGGCTTAAAAAAAGATTGCGAGATTTCAAAACTGCCTTTTGATTTACCGGAATCTTATGAAGATTTAGTTGCCAAAAGGATTTGTCTGCTCAGCGGTATTAATAATGATGCTTATATTTTTATTTCAGCTGCAGCTATATTGGGTGATAAGATTAACTTAAATCTTATAAAACAAATTTTTTCATACGATGATGCCACATTTGAAAACATCATTAATTTTTTGAAGGAAATGAATTTTATAAGACCGTTAAACGAAATATTTTATAGATTTAAAGATCTGCTTTTTTGGGAAACTATTTTAAGCATAGCAAAAAATGACGAACAATATGTTGAATTAAACACACAAATATGTAATGCCTTAGCTGATTTCACACCTAACACAAATGCTATATTCGGGCGAATTGCTCAGAATATCAAAAACCCGAAATTGGCACTGGATATTTGGACAAGAGGAACAAGGCTTGCGGCATACATCGGGGATATGAGCTTGTATTCATATTCACAAAAACAATGTCTTGCTCTTGTTAATGAATTGGATGAAACTTCAACATTAAAAATAAGATACAATATTTCGGAAAGATTGGGAAAGCTTCTGACAGACTATAACCCGTCTGAGGCTATGGAATACTTGCCTGATGCCATCGCAAATGCCAAAGCATTACACGATATACCCAGAGAAATAGAATTGCTTGGATATATGTCTAAATGCTGCTATGATACAGGAAATTATTTCGGAAATGTAGAATGTGTCGATAATGCACTGGAATCAATGAATCCTGATAAAAAACTTGAGACAGTTTTAGTTAAATGTTCAAAACTCAAATCACTATTAGCTATCGGGAATTGCGGACAAATTATAAATCTTATTGATACAGAAATAATGCCGGTATTTGATGAAATTTTATCAGGTTCTTATACAAGAAAAGATATTCCGTTAGATTTCATAATTGAAACTTGGTTAAAATCATACCTGCTGCTTGCAGAAGCTCTAATAATGCAAGGCAATGACCGCTCATTTGAAGTTTTAACAAAACTATTTGATATTATTGACAGATACAATGTACAGGACAAAGATTTCATATATAAGTGCAAATTGGCACTTGCCGGAGCAAACACAATGAGAGGAGATTTTACGGCTTCCGACAGAATACTGGAAGAAGTAATGCGGCAAAATGAAATTGATAATATGAGCGATACTTCTGTTGTTAAATGGAATTATATTAATATCATAAATAATCTCTTACGCCATAAATACAAAAACATTCAAGATGATTTATTCCATACCGTAACTTACGCTAACAATTGCGGCGATAATTTTACAAAAAATATGATGAAATCACTGTTGGGAAGGGTGCTGAAAGATAACAGCAAGTCCGGTAACCCGATGGATATATATAATGAACAGATAGTATATTTTTCCAAAGAAAAAATGGCTATAGGAGCATTATTGACTTGGTACTTAATTGCAGAGGCTAAACTTTCAACAGATAACTACGAGGCTTCCGACATTGCTGCTAAAGCCTTAGAAGTTGCGGAAAATCCTAAAATTAATAACTATTTCTTTACGGTTCTGTTAAAAATGATATTAGCCAAAACAAGCATAGCAGCGTCTGATTATACATCAGCTAAAATGCACATAACAAGTGCTATAGAAATAGCAAAAAAATACGGCATGAATGATTTGTTATCTCGTTTATACGTATTGTACGGCAAATATTTTCAAGAACTGGGAATGAATATTTCTGATGAGCAGAAAAAATATCTTGAAGGTTCCAAAAAGATGTATGAACTTGCCGAAAACCTAATCAAACAAACAAAAAACACTCATGTCCACATAGAATTAGAAGAAGCTAAAAGTACACTAAAATCTTTCGCAGCAAACAACGGCTTTAGAATATAATATATCACATTATCGGAGTTTTAAAAATATGCAAACTCTAAAATCAGACAGGTTACACATATCATTTTTCGGTAAAACAAATGTCGGAAAATCTTCCGTAATAAACAAGATTACCGGACAAGGTACTTCAATAGTTTCAAATATCGCCGGAACGACAACCGATGTTGTAGAAAAATCCATGGAACTTTTACCAATCGGGGCAGTGAGGTTACTTGACACTGCGGGAATAAATGACTCCTCTGCCCTTGCAAAAGAAAGAATTGATAAATCACTTCAAGTAATAAACCGCACAGATATTGCAGTTGTTGTATGTGATTACACCGGCATAAGTGAATACGAAAGTGAACTGATAAAAAAATTTGATGAACTTGAAATTCCGTACCTGATTCTGGTTAATAAAATTGATATAGAATATCCTCAGGAAGACATTTTAAATGAATTATATACAATTACTCCGCACGTAATATTGACCTCAACATTTAATGACGATGAAATTATATTTAAATTTAAATCTGAATTAGTAACATTGCTGCCGGAAGATTACGTCAATTCACCTAAAATAGCAGGAGACTTAATTCCGGAAAAAAGTACAGTAATACTTGTTGTTCCGATTGATAAAGAAGCGCCAAAAGGCAGATTAATTCTTCCTCAGGTCCAAACAATAAGAGATTTACTTGACAGCAATTGTTTGACCTATGTTGTAAAAGAAAATGAGTTACAACAAGCCATTAACAATTTAAAAGAACCTCCAAGTTTAGTAATTACCGATTCTCAGGCGTTCAAAAAAGTGGATGAAATTGTGCCTGAAAATATTCCGCTTACATCTTTTTCGATACTTTTTGCAAGACTAAAAGGGGATTTGGAAGCTTTTAAAAAAGGTGCGGAAGCAATTGAAAAATTGAATGACGGCGATAAAGTTTTAATTCTTGAAAGCTGCACTCATCACGCTATTGAAGATGATATCGGACGCGTAAAAATTCCGAACCTACTGAAAAAGAAAACAGGAAAAGATTTGATTATTGAACATTTTACAGGACATGATTTTCCGGACATTTCCCACTACAAATTAATAATTCACTGTGGAGCTTGTATGACAAACCGACGGGAAATTCTCTCAAGAATTTTGATATCAAACAAAGCTAAAGTACCCATTACAAATTACGGTATAGCTATATCATATTGTCTTGGAATACTTTCAAGAGCAACAAAAATATTTAACTAATCCGAAAATAGCTTTATAATTTCTTCTTTTGTTATATTTGGATTTATTTCTTTTATAGAAGTTATAGCGGAAGTATCCACGTTTTCATTAAATATTTTTTCCAGCAATTCTTTATCATAATCATACAATATAGAACCATGCTGCAAAATATATCCCTGTTTTCTGCATTGAGCAGAGCCGATGAGTTTTTTACCCTTATAACATAAATCCGCTCCGGTTGAAATTAACATACAGTAATCAAACTTTGTATTTATTTTTTTAGAACCACCAAAATCCAGCTCAATTCCTAATTGAGAAAATTTATCAATTAAAATTTGAGAAATTTCTATGTATGATTTAACCACATTTTCCCCGTTTTTAAGGTAAGATACAGGACAAATAAAACTATAAGTAATTTCATTATCGTGCAGCAACGCTCTTCCGCCTGTCAAACGCCTGACAATATCGATTCCGCATTTTTGTAATAAATTTTTATCCAAAAAGTTATCATCTTGATTTTTTCCCAAAGACACACATGCCGGCGCCCAACCGTATAACCTAAAATATGGTTCACCGGCATTTTCCGATATTGCTTTTTCAAGCAATTCGTTGTCAATACGCATGTTATCTTCTCCGGAACAAACATTATACGGGATGAAATTAGTCATTAATTTTCTTTCTCTCTTTTGGCAAGACTTGCTTCAAACTGCTGAAAAACATCACTTCCGACAAATTGTTCCAACGCAGCACGCTTAGAATAAAAATTTGAACGAGCTTTCATCTGTTCATCCAAAGCCGTACGATAATACGCATCGGTTATCATTATTATCTCTCTGGAAAGCGACTGTGCCGATTCATAATATAATTTTCTTTGCTCGGCAATTTTAGAAGTCATTTCATACATCTTCTTTGACGTCATATAGTCGTTATACAAATCAACCGTCATCTGCTGCAAATCTTCAATTTTCCTGATAAGTAAAATCATATCCGCATCAGTAACTTGTGTATATTTGTAATTTAAAGCTTTAGTATCCTGAGACATAATGCCAAAGATATTACTTCCTAACATAGAACCTGCGGCAATAACCGGATTACCTATTCCGGCACCAACCAATGTTGACATGGAAGCTATAGTACTTAAAACTTTTTTTACTGAACTTTCACTTGGCTTTCCCTCATCAGGATTGGAAAGTTTGTACAGGGCAAAACTTATTGTATCACTTTTTGCAGCGGCACCCTGCCAAAGAAGAGTTAAATCTTCATACATATCTGCCTCATCCAGTTCTATTTCTCTGGAAATTTCCTTAGACATTCTTTTAATACTCAAATCGGCATAGGTTAAGTCCTCATCAGAAACCTGAGTTGTATCGGCTTTAACTTTTTCCTCTTCAACATTTGTTTTAATTTCCACATATTTTCTTTCCGGTTCATCAGAAAGTCCGACTCTATACGCCGGTTCTCTTAGATTTGATTCTCTTAAATCGTCTAACTGAATTTCCTGAGCAGCTATCGGAGTACACAAAGATAACAAAAGAACTATTGATAAAAGTTTCTTCATTTTGTGCCTCCTTCCTTAAACAAGGCCGTATTGTAATTATATTGATACAATTTTAAATTGTCTACCACTTTCTTACCTGCCAAACGCTGAAGTTCGAGATGATATTTTTTAGCTTGATCAAGATAATAAGTTTCTTCCATATTCATATTGTCGTACAACGAGGATGAAATCGTAATCTCCAACAAATCGTCTTCTTCCATAGCCTTAGAAAAATTTCTGTTATACAGCAATAACTTCGAGCGTGTTTCTTTTAACTGTGATAGAGAATTTTTATAATTATAATATGCATTAATAATTCTATCCTGCAAATTTTCGACAAGTCCTGCAAGTTCAATCATTTCTGTATCAGTCAAAGGAATTTCTGACGGAACATTTTTTTTGTTAATAAAATTCTGAGCTAATCTTCCCGCAGCAAACGCTGAAGTTTGAGTCAAATAATCTGCCCCTATCAATGACGGCGCAAACGATGCACCTGCAACAAGAGCCGACATCGTTTTTGACATCAATGACGTATGAATTCTTCTCTGACTTTCAGGTGTGGCCAATTTTTTCAATGCGAATCCGATAACCTGATTATTATCGACCGTCCCTTTCCACAACGCCTCAATATCTTCTAAATCTTTTTCCCTCTGCTTATTAATAATTTCCTGCAACGCAGTATCATCTTGTATCATAAGCGAGCCTTTTAAATTTACGTTATTTTTCGGCAGCTCAATCTGTTCCGGCTTAACTCCCTCAAGAATAATATCTTCGGCGAATACCGGAGCTGTTATTATACACATTAATCCTAATATTAAAGCAATCTTCTTCATAACAAATTTATAACACAAGAAAAATAATAAATCCAATGATTGATATTTCTATAAATCCATGGATTGTTCTATCAAATCGGAAAAATAAGTACAATACATGTGTAAGAGAGGTTATTTTGGAAGAAAAGCACGAAAAAACCAAATACATGTCAAAGCCGAAACTAAAGATTGCGAAAAGTTTCTCAGACAAGGCAAACAAATTGAGAGAGCAAAACTCCTACAAAGATGCGGTCTCTATATATTTGAATGCAATTCTTGTAGACAGAAAAGACGTCAATTCATACTACGGACTTGGCTTATGCTATAAATCTCTCGGACAGTATGCTAAAGCAATTAAAACTTTAGAAAAAGCCACCGAATTAAAACCTGATTTTTATGAAGCATATTATGAATTAGGAATATGTCATCAACTGGACGGAATACCATGTGGGGCCATAAAAAATTTTGTAAAAGCCATACAGATTAATCCGGAAAATCCGAGTGCAATATTACAGCTCGGGATTTCGCACGAGTTATGCGAAGAAGAAGATATGGCATTAACCATCTATCAAAAATTAATAGAAAACTCACCGAATTACATCAAAGGATACGAGCATAAATCTACATTACTAATGAAATTAGGCAGATATAGAGAAGCATGCAAAGTCCTAATAGATTTGATAAAAATAGCTCCGAACAATGCGCAGGCATATCTTGGAATTGCGACTTGCCTTGAAAAAACAGGCAATAAAACGGATGCTCAAAGATATTACAGAAAATTTATTCACCAAAAACCCCAACTTAATCAGGCACATTTTGCAAAAACAAGATTACAAAATCTTAAACAAAAAAATGAACATTGTGATTATCTGAGTCTTGTATAAAAATACATACAGAATTGTACACCGGAGCAATTTATTCTCATGACGGTTTAGGTAATATTATACATAAACTGAACACAGGAGAATAAACATGGCAATAAACATACTTATGTTTGAAATAAAAGATGCAGAAAAAGAATATTTTGCAGAAAATGAGATAGAAGGCTGCAATATAACATTTTACGAAGAATGCCTGGATATGAATTTTATAAAAACTTTGCCGAATGAAGTTTTGGAAAATACGCATGCCATAAGCATTTTTAATAATTCATCAGTAACAAGAGAAGTATTGGAAAATTTTAAGAATTTGCGTGTAATATCAATACGAGCGGCAATATTTGACCATATATGTTTAGAAAGCTGCGAAGATAAAAATATCGCAGTAGTAAATATACCTGAATTCGGGGCACAATCAGTTGCCGAATACACAATAGGTTTAATAATAAATTTAGTAAGGAATATCGTACCGGCAAACAACCTTGTAAAATCCGGCAAAAAATATACCGGCGGATTTTTAGGAAGAGATTTGGGGAATTTAACGCTTGGGGTGGTCGGAACCGGAATAACAGGTGCTATCATATGTAAGCTTGCCAAAGCATTTGGCATGAAAATCATAGCCTACGATAATATAATAAGACAGGAATTAATTGAAAAATACGAAATAGAATATGTTAATATTGAAGAATTAGCACACAGGGCAGATATCGTAACCGCCCAAATAGAATATACACCTGAAACATATCACCTGTTTAATGAAGAATTTTTCTCAAACTGCAAAGAAGGATTATATTTTATAAACACATCTAAAAGTGAAATAATCGACTTAGAAGCACTAACAAAATCATTAGACAGCGGGAAAATAGGGAAAATAGCGTTGGATACCTCACCATGTGAAAGCATATGTTATAATTGCAAGAACCTTTCAACAGAACTATATCCGTCAAGTTTAGAATGCCTAAACCAAACAGAATTTATAGATAAATTTGTAAAATATGAAAATGTAATAATTACACCGTGTATATCATACGCAACAAAAGATGCAATAATAAAAAATCTTTCACAAACAATAATAAATATAAAGAAAGCCCTAAAAGGCGACAGAATGTGCCGAATAGTATAATATTTGCAAAGGGTTTGTATTTTATGTAAAATATCCTTGCTATGGCACAAGGGCAAATTTACAAAATACATTCCGATTTTTATTATGTTCTCTCCAACGGAGAAAATTTTGAATGCAAGGTTCGTGAAGTACTAAAAAAACAAAAGGAAAAAATCCTCGTCGGGGATTTTGTGGAATTTAACAACGGACATATTGAAAAAATTTTGCCGCGCAAAAATTACATTGCACGTCCGAGCGTTGCAAATATTGATCAGATTGTTATTGTTTCTGCCCTTAAACAGCCGGACTTGAATTTAATCCAGCTAAACAGGTATATTGCCCTTGCAAAATATTATAAAATCCCTACCGTTCTCTGTTTTAATAAAGAGGATTTGGATTTTGAAGAAGATTTGATAAATCTTATCTACGAAATATACGAAAAATTAGGATTTCAAATTGTTTTCACTTCAGCCACGGAACGCCAAGGGATAAAAGCCTTTAGAGAATTATTGGACGGAAAGATAAGTGTGCTGTGCGGGAATTCCGGTGTAGGAAAATCCAGCTTAATTAATGCCATTAATCCAAACCTTAATTTGCGTACAAAATCTGTTAGCGAAAAGCTTCAACGCGGCACCCACACCACAAGACACTGTGAAATTATAAAAATTAATGAAACCTCAAGCATTGTCGATACTCCGGGATTTAGTAATGTCAAATTTGACTTTATCATGCCGGCAGATGTCGATTTATTGTTTGAAGAAATGATTCCTCTGAGAGATGGCTGCAAATATAGTGATTGCCTTCATATTAACGAAGATGGGTGTAATGTTTTAGGGCATCTTGCCCAAATTGATGACACAAGGTACGAAAGTTACTTGGAATTTATAAAAGAAGCCAAAGAGTATAAGGAAAAAATTAAGTATGAAGGGAAAAAAATAGAACATAATAAAAAATTTATTAACAACAAATCAGTAGCAAAAATATCGGAGCGTAAGCGAATGGGCGCCCGTAATAACCTTAAACAAAGAGTATATAAAGAAATTGAGGAAGAACAATAATGAATATAAATGAATATATAGAATTAATAAACAAAAAACTTGATGAATACATGCCTGAAGATAAATTTCCTCAAGACATATTTAAAGCAATGAAATATACCGTAACTCTTCCCGGGAAACGTATAAGACCGATTATGTGTATGGAGAGTTGCAGAATATTTGGCGGAAACATTGAAGACGCAATTCCGACGGCATGTGCAATAGAAATGCTCCATGCGCAAACATTAATTCACGACGACTTGCCTTGTATGGATAACGATGACTACAGACGCGGAAAACCTACAAACCATAAAGTATTTGGTGAAGCAAATGCGGTATTGGCAGGAGATGCATTAATAAGTTTTGCCCCGCAAATTATATTAAAATATTCAAAACACATTGGAGCGGAAAAACTTGTAAAAATAATGGAAGAATATTTTGAATATGCAGGAGCATACGGAGTAATCGCAGGACAAGTAGCAGATATCGAAGCTGAAAAGAATTGGAAAAATAATATTTTTGGACTTAAGCCGGAAGAATTATTAGATTTTATACATACACATAAAACTGCTGATTTGTTCAGATTACCTTTAAGATGTGGTGCAATCATTGCCGGAGCAAGCGATGAAGATTTAGAAAAGATATCAGAGTTAGCCCAAATATTAGGAGTAGCATTCCAAATAAGCGATGATATACTTGATGTAACATCAACATTTGAAGAAATGGGAAAAACTATCGGCAAAGATGAAAATGCCGACAAATTAACTTATGTGGCATTATACGGATTGGAAGAATCTAAATGTAAACTTACTTGCCTTTTAGATAAAAGTTGTGATATGATAAACGGGTTCAAAGTTCAATCGGAGCCCCTATTAGAAATAATATCCGGCATTAAAAAGAGAGTGTGTATAAAATAAATGATAACAATATCAAATAACAGTTATGAAATATTGGCTACCGGATTGCTTGCGGCATTTTTTGCACAAGTAATCAAATTCTGTATATTTATAATTAAATCAAAAAAAATCAATTTTAAAATATTTACAACTACAGGAGGGATGCCGAGTGCACATTCAGCCGGCGTAATGGGGTTATCTACATCAGTAGGATTAATAGATGGTTTCAGTTCAACAATATTTGCAGTAGCATTGGGATTTGCACTTGTAACCATGTATGATGCAGCGGGAATACGACGTGCCGCAGGGAAAACGGCAGCATGCTTAAACAGAATGATGGAAGATTTTTACGAGCATAATGTGCAGGCAATAGGCCCGAAATTGAAGGAATTATTAGGGCATACACCATTAGAAGTGTTTGTTGGTGCGACATTCGGAATATTTTTTGCAATATTTTTCCACAAGTATTTATTATCACATATATTTATAGTTTTACATTATTAAATTAGACACAACACTTGAAAAATAATAAAAACGAGTTATAATAAAGGGTACGAACCTTGAAAAATAATATATGGGGATGTTTTGGATTAGACAGGATGTTCCGATTGAGATAGATTGCGAGTCCGAGCGCTGTTCTCGGTCATCAACGAGCAAACAAATTAAGTGCTAAAAATAATGTAGTTGAAGCAGACTTCTCTAGAGCATATGCTTTAGCAGCTTAGTCTTCCGAC
>ONTD01000019.1 GCA_900320675.1 uncultured bacterium | reverse complement strand
GCATAGGATTCAAAATATAAAGTCCCGTGTTTAGTATCTGTATAAAATTCACAGTATGTATTTTTTAATATACCGTCAGCCGGATAATCAAGTTTCAAAGTAAAACCATCCTGAGATAAATCGGTTACTGTACCTTTATTTGCACACTTAAAATCAGCCGGTATTATTGTTACTCTCTGTTCTTTTTCTATCAATTCTCTCATCGAAAAATCCTCATATATTACTATTTATGCTCCTATTATATATTATTATTTCAATCATGGCAACTTATTTTAAAAGCCGGAACTAATTGAAAAGAAAAAGCTCCTATATATTATAGGAGCTAAATTGAGCAATCAGAAGAGTTGAGGATTTACATTTTTATAATATATTTTTTTAGCACATAAAACATTGTCGAAAATAAGTATATTTTTGATTAAATTTATTAGACTTTAGTATACTTATTCAGAAAAAAAGATAGCCCCTGAAAAAATCAGAGGCTATCTATTTTTTTACGATTTATAAATTATTCCTTCAAGAATGATTCATAATTACGAGCCAACAGGTGTGTTCGAACCTGATTAATCAAGTCCAAAGCAACACCGACCATAATGATTAAAGATGTAGCACCAATACCTTGAATTGTTTTAATGTTTGTAACATAACTTGCAAACGAAGGTATCAAAGCCACAATACCTAATCCTAAAGCTCCGATAAAAGTTGTCTTTGTTAAAATTTTATCCAAAGCCTCAGCAGTCGGCTTACCCGGTTTTATACCCGGAATTGACGAACCATACTTTTTAAGATTAGTCGCAATATCCTTTGGCTGCATATTTGGCATTATTGAAGCGTAGAAGAAAGTTAACGCAACAATCAAAGCGAAATACAAAATATAATATGTAGCACCGTCAGGACTCATTATATGAGTTAATCTAACAACAAAATCCTGTACAGCAGGGTTTTTGAAATTAGCCTGTCCGACAAGGCTCAATACCGTAGACGGGAACAATAATATTGCAATTGCAAATATTATCGGCATAACCCCGCCAGGATTTAACTTAAACGGAATATATGAATTCATTCCGCCATAAACCTTGTTGCCAACCTGACGTTTCGGATTTATTATAATAACTTTTCTCACCGCTTCTTGCATAACAACAATCATAATCATTGTTACAAAGAATATCAGCAAGAATGCGACCAAACCGAACTGCATAGCTGTACTATGAGAAACAACTTGCATCGTTCTCTGTGCATATACAGGAATCCCTGAAATAATACCTATAAAGATTATCAAAGAACCACCGTTTCCTATACCTTTTTCGGTTATCAATTCAGAAATCCACATCACAAGAACAGATCCGGCCGTTAATACCAGTATAGAACTAATATAAAACATTGTGTGCGGAACCGTAGCAATTATTGAACCCGGCAAATGATGTAAAAACAACATAAATATCAAAGATTGAAATACTGCTAAAACAACAGTAAACAATCTCGTATACTGTGCCAGTTTTCTTCTTCCTGCCTCACCCTCTTCTTTTTGTAATTTTTCTAATGAAGGGATTACAACAGATACAAGCTGAACAATAATTGATGCGGTAATGTATGGTCCGATACCCAATGCGAATATCGAAACACTACCCAACGCACCACCGGAAAATAAGTCCAAAAAACCAATTATGTTGTTGCCTTGAGCTATATTAGAAAAAACAGCATTATTAATACCAAACAAAGGCAGCTGAGCTCCTAATCTGAAAGCCGCAATCATTAACAACGTAAATATAATTTTTTGTTTCAAGCCCGACGCATTCCACATTGACATTAAATCGTCGGTGCTAGGCATTCTTACCTGTGCCATTATACTAACTCAACCTTTCCTCCTGCAGCTTCAATCTTAGCTTTAGCTGACGGTGTTACGTAGCTTGCTTTAACTGTAATTGCAGATTTAATTTCACCGTTACCAAGAATTCTCAAGCCATCAGCAGACGGATGAGCTTTTCTTGCTTCTTTTAATGCTTCAAGACTAATTTCCTTTAATCCTAATCCTTCAAGTCTGCCTACGTTAATAGCTTCGTAGTTAAGTTTATTGATAATTTGGAAACCTTTCAACTTAGGAAGTCTTCTGTAAGCCGGCATCTGACCGCCTTCAAAACCTCTTTTAGCTGAACTGCCGGAACGTTGTCCTTCACCGTTATTTCCGCGACAAGAAGTCTTACCATGTCCTGATGAACGACCTCTGCCTACTCTTTTTGATTTATGAGTAGCACCGTCGGCAGGTCTCAAATCTTCTAATGTAATTGTTTTTGCCATTTTTATTTCCTCATTTCTAAAAATTTAATTTTTATAATACTATCTATTAGTCAACAACTTTTACAAGATGCGGAACTTTATTTACCATACCCATAATTGTTGCTGAATTATAATGTTCTACCACTTGATCTTTCTTTGTTAAACCAAGACCGCGAACAACTCTTTTTTGAGCTTCAGATGCACCGATAAGGCTGCCTGTAAGCTTAATTTTTATTTGTTTATTATCATTTTTCTTAGCCATTTTTATTTTCCTTTTCTTTCTAAATCGGCATTTTTACGCCGATAAAAATCTTATTTATAAACTAGTTAAGCAATTCTGCCATTGTTAAACCGCGTCTTTTTGCAACATCATTAAACGGTGTTAACTTCTTTAACGCATCTAATGTTGCATTTGCAGCATTCAACGGTGATTTTGAACCTAAAGATTTTGAAAGAATATTTTCAATACCAGCAAGTTCAAGTACTGAACGAACCGCACCACCGGCAATAATTCCGGTACCTTCTGAAGCAGGTCTTAACATTACTGCACCGGCTCCTGATCTTCCGGTAATCGGATGAGGAATTGTTGTTTTGAAGATAGGTACTGTAATAAGATTTTTTCTTCCGTCAGCAATTGCTTTTTGGATTGCAATTATAACTTCGGAAGCCTTAGCACATCCGACACCTACTTGTCCTTTTTGGTTACCTACAATAACAATTGCACGGAAACTCAATTTTTTACCACCCTTAACAACTTTTGTTACACGGCTGATTTGAACAACTCTTTCCGTCCATTCAGATTGCGGTTTTTCTTCAACATTTTCTATCTTTTGTTTTCTGCCTCTTCCTTTTCTTGAAGATTTAGCAGGTTTTTCATCTGTTACAACTTCCGCAGTTTCTTCCGCTGCAGCTTCAACTTTTTTTTCAGTTTCAGCAGCTTCGGTTTCAACTGTTAATTCTTCTTTTTGTTCTTCTGACATTGTAAATTTTACCTTTCATTTTATTCGTAAATAACTTTTTAAACTATGTACAGATTTTTGGTAATTCTATATCATATGTTTATAAAAAATGAATACGCCAAAATAAACGCTAATTAAAGCTATTTGAAATCGTATTCGGGTTTAACTTTTCTGACAGTTACAAAACTACCACAAATAAATATTTTATGCAAGCATTTTTCAAAAAAAATGTTCACGTTAACCTAACATGAACATTTTTCTACTATATAATAAATACCTTTGATTTTATCTAAGATATCTCAAATACAGGTATATCGAGCTTATACTCAATGCAATAGTCGTTACGATAGCACCATACTTTAAAAATCTCATAAATGAAATCGGATGACCTTTTGAAGCCGCAGTTTCACTAACTAGGACATTTGCAGCAGCACCAATTATAGTAAAGTTACCACCCAAGCATGCACCTAAAGCTAATGCCCACCACATAGGGTTATGTCCTTCCCCATGATACGGAATTGTATGCTGTACTTGATCAATTAAAGGCGCCATTGTAGCTGTATATGGAATGTTGTCAATTATACCTGACAAAATACCTGAGCCCCACAAAATAAGCATTGTAGCAAATTTCAAGCTACCATGGGTTAACGCTATCATTTTATTTGCTAAAAATGCAATTCCGCCGTTTGCCTCAAAACCGCCTATTATAATGAACAATCCTATAAAGAAAAAGATTGTCAACCACTCAACGTCTTTGTATATTTCTTTTGGTTTTTCAAATAGCAATAATGCGCTGGCACCGGCAACAGCAAATACATACGCCGGAATTCCGGTTTTATCATGTGTCATAAAACCTAATATTACAAAGAACAGAACAATAAGTGATCTTAACATAAGATTTTTATCGGTTATAGTCTTCGAATTATCCAAATTTGCAATATGCTCCATTTTTTCCGGAGTTGCTTTCAACTGTTTTCTAAACATCAAAATTAACACTCCTATAGCAGCCATAAATATTATTGCAACAATACCGGATAATTCCTGCAAAAATGCCATAAAGCTCAAACCGGCTTTTGCACCAATAATAATATTCGGCGGATCACCTATTAATGTAGCGGTACCGCCAATATTAGATGCCAAAACTTCTGTTATCAAAAACGGAATCGGATCCATATCAAATTCTTTTGCTATTACAAAAGTAACCGGCATAATTAAAACGACAGTTGTTACGTTATCCAAAAACGCTGATGCCACTGCGGTAAAAGCAGCTAGTGCAAACAAAACCATTTTCGGATGACCTTTTGTTAATTTTAACAACTGAATTGCAATCCACTTAAATACCCCGCTCTTACTCGCAATATGTACGATTATCATCATACCTATAAGCAAAAATATTACGTCAAATGCGATATATTCAAATACTGAACGAACATATTCTCCTGTATTTTCATCAATATACCCTTTAAATGGCAACAACCCGAATAGCATCGTCAGAGATGCACCTACAAGTGCAATTACTGATTTTGGAATTTTTTCCGTAGCAATAAATACGTATGCAATTAACAATATTGCACCGGAAACAATCATTCCATGCGTAGATATAAATTCTAACATCTTAAAACCTCCTGTTAATATTAGATTATCACAAACAAAAAATGAGTGTATTTAATACAATAAAATTGTTACAAATAGCCTAGCTGTCTAATTGATAAAAACACCGGTAACAGGTTTAATATAAATAATCTTTTTCATACTTCCAGCTATTCTTAATTCCAACTGAGGCAGACATTATGTCAGCCTCTTTTTTTTATTATTTCGCAATAAAACCTTCACTCTCTGCCGGCTCACGCTCGAACTATAAGCAAAGCTCTGCTTTGCGTGAGTTCGGTATCAATCATCTTCAAAAAGTAATAAAGATATACCAAAAGGTATATCTTTATTACTTCGGAGACGGTGAGATTTATCACTTCGCTCGCACTAAACGTGCCTTCGGTTGTTTGTTTCATAAACTTCGTTTATTCACAAACAAGCCTTCGCACTCTGCTCGCTCGTTCCGAACTCATTATTGAGCTTCTCTTCTCTACCGTCTAAATTAAAAAACCCGTCTTATTGACGTTTTTTTTAATTCGGAGACGGTGAGATTGTATCTTGGATTATTGACCGCTCAAAGTTTTTGTTCTCGCTTCGTTTATGCTTTTGCATAAACTTTCGCTCAATAAAACTTTTCACTTTGATAGTTTCGTTCACTTTGATATTCTATTTTTGATGCAAAAAGTTTGCTCATTTGTCCTGCGAACAGCTTGTCTTTTTCGCAAACTTTTTTCGTTTTATTTGTCGTTCACTACACTATCGTCAAAATCCGCCGAACTCATTTTTGAGTTCTCTTTACTATCATTTCCGAATTAAAGCCCGCCATATAGGCGGGCTTTAATTCGGAGACGGTGAGATTCGAACTCACGGTGGAATTGCTCCCACACAACCTTTCCAAGATTGCACCTTAAACCGCTCGGACACGT
>ONTD01000103.1 GCA_900320675.1 uncultured bacterium | reverse complement strand
TCACCAACGGCTGTTGAGTTTTTCAAACTCACATCCGTATCCTCTCCCGACGGGAGAGGTAGGGTTTATCGACTTATCGTCTTATCGACTTATCGTCTTTTGTTTAAGTATCAACGTACCGACAATACTTTTAAAATCGTCTTTACATATGTTAACTTATTTACACCATTGCTATATGGTTGTATTATTATAGAGTAGTAAAGATTAGTAGGATATATTCTTTTCCGGAGGGAAAATTGACAGATAAGTATTATGTAAAAGGCGGAAACCCCTTAAAAGGTGAGGTAGAAATAGGTGGTGCTAAGAACTCGGTTTTAAAACTTATGGCCGCTGCCATTTTGGCTAAGGGTTCTACAAAAATATATAATGTTCCTGATTTAACTGATGTTGAGATTATGCTTAGTGTAATTTCAGGATTAGGTGCAAAGACTGAGTACGACAAAAAAGAAAAGTCTATTGTCATCGATGCGACAGAACTGACAAGCATAACGGCAAAATATGAACAAGTTAGTAAAATGAGAGCTTCTTTTATTATATTGGGTGCGTTGATGTCCAGATGTAAAGAAGCTATTGTAGCTTTGCCGGGTGGATGTGCTATTGGTGAAAGAAGAGTCGATTTTCATATTAAAGGACTTGAAGCCCTTGGCGCTAAAATTAAAATAGAAAACGGTTATGTTCATGCTAAAGCATCAAAATTAACCGGTGCTGATGTATATTTGGATATTCCGTCTGTTGGGGCAACAGAAAATATTATGCTGGCTGCAATTTTGGCAAACGGTTCTACAAGAATTCAAAATGCTGCTCAAGAACCTGAAATTGTTGATTTGGCAAACTTCTTGAATACTTTGGGTGCTGACGTTAGCGGTGCCGGTACTTCTGAAATCGTTATTAACGGTGTTAAACCGGAAGATCTTCATCCTATCGAGTATACGACAATTCCGGATAGAATAGAAGCGGGAACCTTTATGTCTGCTATTATTGCAACCAGAGGTAAAGGGATAATTAAGAATGTTTTTCCTGCTCATTTAACTTTCTTTACTGATAAACTTTTGAAAATGGGCGCAAGTATTAAATTGCTTGAACCGACTGTATTGGAAGTTAGCTGCAAAAATCGCTTGAATTCAATTAATTTTGTTACTCAGCCGTATCCGGGTTTCCCGACGGATTTACAATCTATGGCAATGGTTCTACTGTCTACTGCTAACGGGGTTGGTATTATTACCGAAAGTTTGTATGAAAACAGATTTATGCAAGTTCCGGAATTACGCAGAATGGGTGCTGATATTCATCAAGACAGAAATCACGCTATTATTAAAGGGGTTAAGAAACTCACCGGAGCCGGAGTCTCTGCATCTGACTTGAGAGCCGGTGCGGCACTTGTTGTTGCTGCTTTGATGGCTGAGGGTACTTCTGAAATTGATAATTTACATCATATAGATAGAGGATACGAAAATTTTGAATCTAAGTTAAGATTGTTAGGAGGAAAGATAGAGAGAAGAGATGAAGATATCGTTTCTCCCGACAATATAACGGAAGGAATAAGGAATGAATCCTACTTATAAGCGTTGGTATGACCATGATCCATTGTTGCTGGAAGTGATAGAACTTTTAAGGAACTATCAGAATGAGTTGCATGCTCAGGCTGAAATTTTTCTGCATAAAATTGAAGAAAAAGTTTCTAAAGAAACTGTTGATAAATTTTATGCCATGGTTAAACCGGTTAATGCTAATAATCGTTGGTATGACAAAGATCCGATTATATCACGTACAGTTGAAATTCTTAGGATTGTCCCTCCGGAAGCCCAAAAAATTTGTGCTCAAAATTTTATCAGAACACTTAAAGAAATGGGAATTGAATACGTTAGCCCTAACGGAAATGATAAATAAAAATTTTTTGATAATAATTAAAAAGGCGATTTATTTTATAAATCGCCTTTTTGTCGGGGTTTCTCGTGAGAGATGGTTCGGTTTTAACCGTTAGGATTATTTTTTAATCGGTGCGTTATTCTCTTGTGGTGGTAATTTGATTTTGTCTGTGCCGGTTGGTACAAATGGCTGGATATCCTTTTTGCCAAATTCTTCGTGTCCTCTAAATTGTTTGTGAAATTTGAAATCTCTGCGGTGTTTGAATTCTTTTTTGGGCGGATACATCCTGTCAAATCTTTGTCCCCTTTCAAACATTTTCATTGCACATGGACATGGCGGTCTCATTTGTATTCCGGCAGGTGGAACAGGAGGTTTATGAAGTGCAGCAAATACATATAATGCAAGTAAGGCACCTATAAATGTCGCAAGTACTGTTCCTAAAAATTTGTATGTGCATTTTTTGTTTACATAAAAATACTCTTCTCTTGTTTTTTCCGGTTCTAAAATTTTTTCTTCATCTGACATAATCGTTCTCCTTATATTTTGATGTGTGTTAACCGATTTATGTCTTGTAAACGAAATTAAAAAATAAATTGTTCATTTTTTTTACAGTTCATATCCTCTCCCCGTGGGAGAGGTTGGGTTTATCGACTTATCGACTTTTTTAGTCGTTAAGTCTTTAGTAATGTAGGGTGCGTGTTAACGCACCGCGATACGTCGTTAAGACGTTAAGACGTTAAGACGTTAGGACGTTAAGTCGTTAAGTTCTTTACGTATTTAGTTTTTGTTCAGGTTCTTCAAGGGTTGAATTAACCTATAACCCGATACGAACTTATCGACTTATAGTCTTATCGTCTTTTGTTTAACCCCTCACCAACGGCTGTTGAGTTTTTCAAACTCACATCCGTATCCTCTCCCGACGGGAG
>ONTD01000087.1 GCA_900320675.1 uncultured bacterium | reverse complement strand
TGATGCCATGACCGCATAACATTTTGCATCCTTTTTATTCGTATAACTGACGTTAATATTCGGGCATGCTTTTTCACACATTCCGCAATTAACACATTTTTCTTTATCTACATATGGAGTATAAAATCCTTCCTCATTAAAGTCCATCTTGATTGCACCAACAGGACACTTGTTGTAACAAGCCCCGCAGCCAATACAATCATCTTCTTTTATAATGTTTAAATATTCATATTCCATATTTTACCTCGCTCTATTTATTCTTTTTACGTTTTCTGTAATTTCTTACCCAATCATGTAATCTGTTTCTTATTGATTTGTATTTTTTCTTTTTGTCTCCGGACATAAAGACTGTTGCTAATTTGTAATACCAGTATTCACAATATTTAAAAATATGTATGTATTTGTCGTTAACTGAAAGTCGGAATAACTTTTCCAAGGTATTATTGCACAAACCATGACTTCTATTGTCCGGTTCTTTTGTTAGTGCTGTTTGTAACCATTGTAATGATTCCGCTTTCTCTTTTTCAAGAATTTCATAAACTTTATCATAATCAATAGGTTTTAATAATTCTTCGTTATCTATTGCGTCTTCTGCTTTATAAACCAACCTGTCTTTGAGATTTAGTAAGTTTAACAACGATTCAAATCTTGTAATACCCCTAAGACGATTTGCTATTGCAATAAACGGTTTTTTAAATAATATGGCGATACATGTTCCGTGGAAACTGTCCGTAATTACGAAATCCGAATTTTTATAATATGACACAAAATCCGGTAAAAGCATTTGAGGCTTTGTGTTTTCTAAATTCAGTAAATTTTTGTTATTTTCGTATTTGTGCGGAACTCCGTCAAGTATATTTACAAACCCTTTCCCGAGTTTGGAACTTACATATTTTATTAAATCCCTTTTCGCTTCGGTCGGATCTAATATATAATTTAATACATAGTTGTTCTCACTAATATTACCCGCTTCACTCAGCAAGTTGTCGTAGTATTTCATAGGACATATAAATATGGGATCTAAAACATGTTTGCCTTTTATATGCAAGTCCTTTAGAGTGTCCAGTCCGCTGGAT
This sequence comes from uncultured bacterium, assembly GCA_900320675.1. Classification (GTDB taxonomy): domain Bacteria; phylum Cyanobacteriota; class Vampirovibrionia; order Gastranaerophilales; family Gastranaerophilaceae; genus UBA1221. The sequence continues at coordinate 4,082 of ONTD01000087.1, read as the reverse complement.
TCTCTAACCGAAACCCCTACAAATTTGCTTAAAAAATAACGAACTTTTGCTCTTTCAAAAAACGGGAACTGAATTCTGCTATGCCCAAAACTTGCACCGTAAGCTATTTTTCTTTTGTCATTATTTACAAAATCAAAAAATAGGGCGTTCTTAAATCCCTGATAACATCCCGGATTAAAAACTTGATCTGAGCCTAATATAAATGTATCGCAAATTTCGTTCAACTCATTAAGTTTATCAAATGGTTTAAATTCACTTATATTGTAGTGCGATTGTGCAAAAATTCTGGAATTTGTTTTGCTTACTACTTCCCAATCGTTTGCCGAAATAGGTTTTTCAATCATTAGTGAAGTCTTGCCTAAACTTTCCAGTGTTCTGTTCAATGCGTAATATGTCAAGATACTTCCATAGTTTGCTCCAAACCAAAAGCCCATTATCCCTACATCATAGTGCTTTTTCTCCGGTGTTGCCATCTGCTTTGTCGGCATATTATAAACTCCTTATTTTTATTTGCTTTCAATCATAAATACTGTCTTATCAAACAATCTTAAGAATTTTTCATGAGTTCTCCAATGGAATTGGAAAACATGTCTTCTAAGTGCTTTATTGTGGATTTTTAGGTACAAAAGCCATACCCAATTTTGACCGAGTTTTATTATTTTACGTTCATTTTTTGTCATAATTTTTACAACTTCCGGTCTCATACGCTTGCACATTTTGTTTATTTCTTGTAAGCATTCTTTTCTGAACGGTAAAGACGGCTTGTTTAAGACTATATGAATATACGCAAGCTCTCTTTTATAAAGTTCTCTCAAAACTTTAGGTTCTGTAATATTCATCTTGTCAAGCCACTGGTGAATTTCATCACTTCTCTTAAACGGTAACGTCCAATCTTTCAGGTCTTCTGACTCGTTTGTGGTAAGTCTTCTCCAATTGTAATACGGAGTATCAATATAATAAATTTTCTTTGCCAAAATCATTGTCTGAACTTGGAACGGATTGTCTGTCCAACCTGCTCCCGGAGCTTCTACAAATCTGATATTATTTTCGTTTAAAAAATCTCTCCTATAAATGCAGCTCCATATACTTGGATGGAACCATAAGAAATATGCGCAATCATATATATTAAACGGTTCTTCCGGAATATCTTTCCACTTGATCTCTCTGTATTCATTTTTGTAAGGGGTGTCAATATACTCTCTGAACTTTGATTTAACAATGTCCACATCATATTTTTTTGCGGCGTTATATAAATCTTCGTACATATGTTCATCAATAAAATCATCAGGTTCTAAAATTGCTACGTATTCTCCTGAAGCTTTGTTTAGTCCTGCATTACAACTATGCCCGTAACCGCCGTTTTCTTTGTGTACGGCAATTACACGACTATCTTTTTGTGCGTATTCATCAATAATTTGCGGACAATTGTCCTTTCCCCCGTCATCAACGCATATTATTTCGATATCTTTTAATGTTTGGTTTATAACGCTGTCTAAGCACTCTCTTAAATACTTCTCCACCCCATACACAGGGACGATTACAGATACTTTTGGCTGCATCTTCTATCCTTCCGTTAAAATATTAATCTAATCAATTTCATCACCATCGGATATATAATATCCTAAGCACAAATCCACTCTATTATTTAGCCATAAAATTAGCTTTATGTCAATAATTTTACAACACCTTATATCTATATAAATATTGATTTTTAAGCTAATTGTTTTCTAATTTTGACACACTTATTTTTCCGAATTTTGCGGATAAATTATCTATTAAATGCAGAAAATATAATTCCGGCTCCAAATCTTTTTCATCCAAATCTATAATAGCACCCCAGTCGCTTCTGCCGTGGTGGGCAGCAATCATTTTTGCAACCTTATAAAATCCTTCGTTCATACAAGTTGTAAATCCGTATTGCGAGTGGGTAAGCCATACCTTCCTAAAATCTTCGTCATAATCAATCAAACCGGATTCCAAATCAATTTTATATTCAAAAATTTTACCGATATCGTGTAGAATACAAGCGGTAAAAATTTCATCCGGATTGAATTTATATACGCTCATCTCCATATTGGCTTCTGCAAATTGCAGGCACTCTAATGTGTGAACCATTAATCCGCCAATGTAGTTGTGGTGCATAACTTTTGCAGCCGGTGCGATTTTAATTTGTTCTTTGTGCTGCATAAAGTACCTGACAAGAAAACCGTTCATTTTTTCATCTCTGATATTGTTAATGTAATCCATCAACGCTTGATAGTAGGTTTCTCTCTCATTTTCGTCAAGTCCGGTTTTAGCTTCTTTAATTACTTGTAAAGTTGTAACAAGGCAGTTGTTAAATTTCTCATTAAACGATGCGGTAATGAGTTTTACAATGTTGCCTGAACGAAAAACCTTGCTGTCATAACGGTTTAGTGTTTCTTCCCAAAGTATGCAGTTTAAAACGGAACTATCTTCTAAGTTTTTTAATTGCAGTTTCCCCATTTTTGTTCCGGCTTTTGTGTCGCCAATTGAAAAAGATAAAATTTCGTATTCTGCATCGGTACTGAACATATATTAAATACTCCTTGATTAATTCTTGTTTCTGTCAATAATTCTGTTATCATTGTTCCACTTGAACGAAGAACGAATTTCTTCTCCGACTTTTTCTATTAAGTGGTCGGCATTTTCTTTTCTTAGCTGATTAAACTTGCTGCAACCGGATTTCATTTCGTTCATAAATTCGTCAGCAAATGCCCCGGATTGAATATCTTTGAGTAAATCTTTCATAGCTTGACGAGATTGCTCTCCGATAACTTTAGGACCTCTTGTCATATCGCCGTATTCTGCGGTATTCGAGATAGAGTATCTCATATCTGCAAGCCCGCCCTGATTGATTAAATCCACAAGTAATTTCATTTCGTGTAATACTTCAAAATAAGCCATATATGGTGAATAACCGGCATCAACAAGAACTTCAAATCCTGTTTTAATCAATGCGGAAACGCCGCCGCATATAACGGCTTGTTCTCCGAATAAATCTGTTTCGGTTTCTTCTTTGAAAGTGGTTTCAATAATACCTGCACGTCCGGCACCGATAGCAGATGCGTATGATAGTGCAATATCTTTGGCATCATTAGACGGATTAGAATAAACTGCGATAAGGCAAGGAACGCCTCTTCCAAGTTGATATTCACTTCTGACGGTATGTCCCGGACCTTTTGGGGCAACCATAATTACATTTACATTTTCAGGTGCGATAATCTTTTTATAATGGATGTTAAACCCGTGCGAAAACATTAAATATTGTCCGGCTCTTAAGTGAGGTTTAATCTGTTTTTCGTATACGTCGGATTGAATTTCATCAGGAATAAGAATTTGAACTATATCTGCCCATTTAACGGCATCTTCAATAGTCATAGTTTTAAATCCGTAATCGCGGGCTTTAACGTCTGATTTGCCGCCAAGACGTAACCCTAACACCACATCACAACCGCTGTCTTTAAGACAGGTGGACTGTCCGTATCCTTGTGAACCAAATCCGATAATTGCAATTTTTTTAGATTTAATTAAATCCGTATTAATGTCTTTATCTAAATATATTTTTAAATTTTCCATAACAACAACCCTTCTGTAAATAAATTTAGCACGAAGGATACCTAACGTCAAACATAGTTTTAATTGAGGGCAATAATTGAATCAACAAAATTAGAAACAATGTGTAATTCTTTTCTGTTGAGGCGGGTTAAACTTGTGTTAATTTCGTCGATAATGGCGTTTGCGGAATTAGTAAAATTAAATAGCTCCTTAGGTTCAAGTTGAAAAAGGTCAAGAATTTTAACAATAGTTTTAACGGACGGAAAATGATTTCCGTTCTCCATTTTGCAATAATATTGCGGATCAAGACCGACTAACTCAGATAGTTTTTCCTGAGTCAGCTTACGAGAACGTCTTAGCATACACAGACGTCTGCCAAAATTCTTTTTAAATTCTAGTTCATCCATAGTTATCCGCACCTATAATGATAAATTTTTACATCAACCTCATTAATGACATGATAAAACAATATTAATTGACAAACATGTTATTTCATGACATGTATT
>ONTD01000039.1 GCA_900320675.1 uncultured bacterium | reverse complement strand
TTGACAAAGAAGTTTCCATTTCCGTTTGAAAAAATTGGATATTATACATCAATAGAGTTTGTAAAAGATTTATACTCAAAATTAAAGAAAATTCTATCAAAAGACCTTAAATAATCTATATACGGGCAATAAACAGGGGTTACAAATTCAACCCATGCAAGTCAGTACCGCCGGTTTTTATAAGTCCGTATTTATCTGCAAGTTTTTCTATAGTTTTAGTTGTGTGGAATTTTATAATACCTCTATGGCGTTTATATGGATAGTAAACCTCGATTCCATCCAAACCAAATGAAATAAGTTTTTGTAAAAATTTATCCATACTTACTGCCCAACAGCATGCCGGATGTGCCAAAACCGCTATTCCGCCGGCATTATGGATTGCTTCAATCAGTTTTTTTATATTTCTTTTTGATAAAATTCTAACAATATCCAGCTCTGTTTCGGCTTTAGACTTTGCACAAAAAGATTGCAGTTCAGCATTGCCAACATCAACTCCATATGCAAGTAAGTGCATAAAGACATATCCGCACCACACGTCAAACTCAACCGCAGGAATTACAATTCCGCTATTTATTATATCGGGGTTTTTATAAGCATCTAAAGTATTGTGATCTGAAATCGCAATCTTTTTAAATCCCTTTTCCTGCGCCTGCGTAACAATATCCATAGGAACAGCCTGTCCGTCAGAACAAATAGTATGGATATGCAAATTAACTTTATCTTTCTCAAAATCTTCTTTTGTAAAGGATTTTATAATTTCTTTATAATCAGTCATTGTTTTTTTAACTTTATTTGTAATAAAATAACATTACAATAATAACATAAAATCCAAGAATGCGGAGTAAGTTATGGCAAAGATTAAAGTAGAGAACAGTTTCATATGGATAATAATGGCTGCAATAAGGATTTACGGAACAAATTTTCTCAAGTTTGGCAGCTACATGTTATTTCCGGTGTTGGGACAAGTTTTGGGAATTTTGCTGGTATTTTGTTTATCAGGATTATTTGCAGCTTACCTGCCTGATTTGCAGGACAAATATCCGGCGTTCAGAGATACAACAACCGTTATAATTTCTGTAATTGCCATAACAGTTCCGGGGCTGTTAATTTTTATGAAAGCTTTTTGGGATTATCTGGTAGCTTACGGAGCTTTAAATTCATTAACCGACGGGTTTTTAAATACAGGCAGAATATATGATTATCCTGCACATAATGCAACTATTACAAAACGTGCAATACCGTATATGGGTTTGTGGTTTTTGTATGCAATTTTTGGACTTATTGCAATAAATCCTTTCTTTTGGATAATTGGTGCAGTATTCTTTATATATTTTATTCTGATATTTCAGGTATTTTCATTTGAACCGGGGCAATCACCTGCCGGATGTTTCAGAAGGAGTTTTGAGCTTATCAAAGGTAATTGCATAAGAACTCTTTTAATTATGCTAGTAATAGGATTGTTTACGCATTTCATATTTGTACAGGGATTTTCGGTAATATTTGACTTTACAAGAGTTACTCAATTTTTCTGCACATTATTTGAAGAAACACTTGTCGGGTATATCCCTATAGATCAGATTAACAACACAATATTAATGGTTAATCCGTCATTTAACCTTATTACACCGACAAAAGCGGCAGAGTTTATCGTATACCAGCTTGTTGCGTTTTTGGTAATAGGATTTACTTTACCTTTAAGAAGTGTAGCGTGGGCATTGTGGTACATTGCACTAAGTGAAGCATCAGGTACCGGAGTCGTTTCAAAAAAAGGTAAAAAAATTGTCAAAAAAGTTTCTGCTCAGGTTTTAGATAGAGCAACAAGAAAATATAATGACTAGGACATAATTTTATGTTTATTTGTAAAAATTGTAAATCAAAAGATAAATTTGAACTGATGTTTTCACCGGAATATCAAGGTTTAAAGGTTTTTGAGCAATCTTACAACAAAAAAAATGAACTTCAAATATCTATCGACGGCTACACCTTTATACCCGATTTACAATTTATGAATGAACATGCAGTATGCAGATATTGCGGACAAATTTATATGTGGGACTACGATTATAAGGAAACATAAAATGCGACAAGGAAGAAAAAACGACGAATTAAGAAAAATTAAATTCACAAAAGATTTTACAAAAAACGCTTTAGGGTCAGTGTTAGCTGAATTCGGCGACACCCGAGTAATTACAACCGCATCTGTAGAAGAAGGTAAACCAAAATGGATGGATAAAGAAGATACCAGAGGCTGGCTAACAGCCGAATATTCACTTCTTCCATCTTCAACAAATGTAAGATGCCAGAGAGAAAGAAGTAAAATTTCAGGAAGAACACAAGAAATTCAACGATTAATAGGCAGAAGCTTAAGAGCATGCGTTGATTTAGAAAAAATGCCTGATTTAACAATTACAATTGATGCCGATGTCATACAAGCAGACGGTGGCACAAGAACCGCAAGCATTTGCGGAGGATTTTTGGCGTTAAAAATTGCAATAGACAAATTACTAAAAGAAGGTAAACTCAAGGAAAATCCTATAATAGAACCTATTGCTGCTATATCTGCCGGCATAATTAACGGAGAAGTAATGCTGGATTTGTGCTATGAAGAAGATTCTCATGCACAAGTCGATAGTAACATTGTCTTAACAAAAAGCGGAAAGATAATAGAATTCCAAACCACAGCCGAAGGTGAACCGTACGAATATGAAAAAATGTTAAAGATTTTTGAAGTTGCAAGGCAAGGAATTGACAAAATTATTGAAATCTATGATATAGTTTAGTATAATAACTCACGAAAGGAGTCCATATGAAAAAGTTAATAGCGGTTTCTGTATTATTATCAATGGTATTAGTATCAGCAGCTTACGCAGATACAGAATATACCAGTATAAGAGAATCACAGAATAGCAATGTACCACAGGATTGGTCAGCAAAATCGGAAGCAAACCAACAGTTATGGGATCAAACTATCCGTTCTTATGAAGTAAACTATAATGAATCCTACATGAGAAATTGGGACAAGTTTACCGATGCATACCAAAAAAGTAAAAGAATACAACACTAAACAAATGGTGGGATTATATCCCACCAAAGTTTTTTAAAAGTTAGATAAGGAGAAAGCAAAATGAAAAAAAGTTTAGTAGTTTTAATGGCAGCTATGATTATGTCTATGGGTGCAGCAAATGCGGCTACATCTTCAACACCTATTTCAGATTGGCTTAATAGCGTAACTTCAAAAATCACAAGAACAGAACAAAATACTGCAAGCCAAATTGAAGCAAGAAAACAAGAAGCTGAAGCAAGAAAAGCTGAACAAAAAAGATTGGCTGCAGAAAGAAAAGCTGAAAGAGAAAGACTTGCAGCTCAAAGAAAAGCAGAAGCTGCTGCTGCAAAAAAACAGTTAAATGCAGCTGTTAATGAACAAAAAACATTCTGGAAAAAATTATTTACTTGGGATTGGGATTAATCCAGAGTAATACAGAAAATAAAAACGGAGTCCGTCGATTATGGCAGACTCCGTTTTTTACTATTATCAAACTAAAACATTTTAAATCTTACAAGTTATTTAATCATTGAAATAATCCGTGATATCTTCTTATTCAATATTACGCTTTAAGTTTTTCTTCTATAGCTTTTAAAACTTTTTCAACAGTAGCTTCTTTAATAACTTCATCATCAAC
>ONTD01000086.1 GCA_900320675.1 uncultured bacterium | reverse complement strand
TAACATTGCCTCTGCAAAAATTCAAATAACAATTTTGTTCTATATTTTTATAACTACTTATATTTGTGGTAAAATCAGGATATGGATTTTGAAGAGAAAACATTATCGTCCGAGGTTGTTTATAGCGGAAAAGTTATTACCGTTGAAAGAGATGACGTGGAGTTGGCGGATGGGGAAAAAGCCTTTAGAGAGGTTGCACGCCACCCCGGCGGAGTGGTTATTCTTGCAATGAAAGATGCTAACACTATTTTACTTGTAAAACAATTTCGCTATCCGATTAAGAAAGCTTCTTTAGAGTTGCCTGCCGGTAAGCTGGAAAAAGGCGAAGATCCTGATTTGGCCGCAAGACGAGAATTGGAAGAAGAAACAGGATACGTCGCTAATCGTTGGAGTTCCTTGGGGTACATTAATACGACTCCGGGATTTTGTGATGAAAAATTGTATTTGTATAAAGCTGAAGATTTATATTTTGTTGGTGAACATCCTGATGATGGCGAAATTATAAAGGCATTTTGTATTACTATTCCGGAAGTAATGCTAAAGATAAAATCAGGTGAAATTAATGATGCCAAAACCCTTTGTGCAATTTTAAGAGGACTGCATTGATGATTAAAATGGTTGCAACAGACATCGACGGAACAATTCTAGGGTGGAATTTTGAATTTTCACCTGCAGTTGTGAAATGTATAAAAGATTTGTCCGAAAAAGGAATTAAAGTGGTACTTGTAACCGGCAGAATGCATATTGCAGCTTTAAAACTTGCAAAAAAATTAGGGCTGTCAACTCCGATTGTCTCATATCAGGGCGGTCTTATTAAAGAACAGGACGGCAAAACTTTATATGAAAAAACTCTTAATCCGGAACGAGCAAAAGAAGTTATAAAATGGGCAAAGGATAATGACGTTCATATAAATCTGTATATGGATGATGTTTTGTATGTGGAAAATGATAATATTGCAATTAAACGCTATACCGGCGAAAGATTTATTCCGTATAAAGTCTGTAATTTTGATGATTTAGAGATAAAAAATGTAAATAAGATACTTGCAATAGATTTTGATGATGCCGAAAAAGTTACCGGCTGGGTAAATTATTTAAAAAAACAAATGCCGGAACTGTATATAGTAAAATCTACTCCATATTTTTGTGAGATATCAAATCCGGAAGCTAAAAAATCTTGTGCGGTTGAATTTTTGAGTAAGTATTACGGCATAGAAAAAAACGATATATTATCAATCGGAGATCAGGATAACGATATAGAACTTTTAAAAGCCGGCGGAATAAAAGTTTGTATGGGTAACGGAACTGAAAATTTGAAGGCTTGTGCAGATTTTGTTACAGATACTATTGAAAATGACGGATTTGTAAAGGCAATAGAAAAATATTGTTTCTGATGTTTTTAGAAGTTTTTAATAAAGTTATATTTTGTAGTAGAATATGAGCATGGACAGAAAAGATTTTTTTAATGTAAAACGAATAGTTATAAAACTCGGAACAAACATTTTGAGAGGGGATGACGGTAATGTTTCTTTGCCGAGAATATTTTCTTTTATAGAAGATATTTCATCTCTTGTACATTCCGGTAAAGAAGTTATAGTAATAACCTCAGGTGCAGTAGGACTCGGTAAAAAACGATTAAATCTGAATAGTACGGAAGGAACGGCTTTAAAACAGGCTTGTGCGGCAATTGGACAAAGCAAGTTGATGTCTATATATGAAGAAGGGTTTGATTCATACGGTTTGGTTGCAGCACAGATACTTTTGACCGAAGACGATTTTTCAATAAGAGAAAGATATTTAAGCCTGAGAACTACTTTTAATAAGTTGTTAGAACTGGGCACAGTGCCTGTAATAAACCAAAATGACACAGTATCAACAGTAGAAATTTCACCAAGATTTGCAAATATGCAGGTAGCTTTTTCGGATAATGATAAACTGTCAGCACTCGTTGCAAGTGAACTTGATGCGGATTTGCTTGTAATATTGTCTGATGTTGACGGACTTTACGATAAAAATCCAAAGGAATTTTCCGATGCTCAAATTATCAGAGAAGTTACAGAAGTAACCGATGAAATATATAACATGGGAACAGATGCTTCAGAAGGCGGAAGAGGCGGAATGAGAACAAAACTTGAGGCAGCAAGATTGGTTACACGTTTTGGCGGCAAGGTGCTTATTGCAAATGGGAAAGAGCCTTTTATAATAAGAAAAATTTTCAATTATGAAAATTTTGGCACAATGTTTTTACCGCAAACTCAAGGATTATCCGATAAAAAACGTTGGATTGGATATGCTACTAATATAATAGGTAAAATTATGGTAAATTCCGGTGCAAAGAGTGCTTTGATTGAGGAAGAAAAAAGTCTTTTGCCTATTGGAGTTATAAAAATTATAAATGAATTTAATAAAGGCGATGTGGTTTCAATATTGGATGAGAATGAAATTGAATTTGCAAGAGGAATTGTAAATTATGATTCCGAGGCTTGCTCAAAACTGACAGGCTCACATTCTGATAATATTTTAAATATATTAGGATATAAAAATTACGATGCAATTATCACACGTGATAATATAACTATACTTTAGGAGAGTTTATGGATTTTGTTGAAATAGCAAAAAGAGCAAAAACAGCATCACTTGAGATTGCGGATTTATCGGAAAAGATAAAAAATAAAGCGTTAATTAAAATTGCTGATTACATTGAAGAAAATAAAGCTGAGATTTTTGAGGCAAACAAATTAGATTTAAAAGAGGGAGAAAATCTTGTAAACACCGGTCAATTGTCAAAGTCGACATTTAACAGATTAAAACTTGATGATAACAAGCTTCGGGATATGATAAAAGGAATAAGAGACGTAGCAAAATTACCTGATCCGGTGAATAAAAAATTGCTCATAAGAGAATTGGATGAAAATCTCACTTTATACAAAGTTTCTTGCCCGATAGGTGTTTTAGGAATAATTTTTGAGGCGAGACCGGATGTAATTGCTCAAATATCTTCGTTAGCAATAAAATCCTCAAATGCAGTGATATTAAAGGGTGGCAAGGAATCAATAAATACAAATAAGAAAATTATGTCAATAATAAATGCAGCCTTATCATCGATTGAAGGGTTTCCTGAAAATGTACTAAATCAAGTTTATACTCGTGATGATGTTGCAAAAATGCTTGAGTGTGATAAATATATAAATCTGATAATCCCGCGCGGCGGAAATAATTTAGTAAAATTTATAAAGGAAAATACAAAAATTCCGGTATTAGGACACGCAGACGGAATTTGCCATATATTTGTTGATAAAACAGCGGACTTATCTATGGCACAAAGGATTATAACTGATGCAAAAACCCAATATCCGAGTGCTTGTAATTCTGTAGAAACACTTATTATTCATAAAGATTTTCCTAATATAGAAGAGCTTATGGCATCTTTGGAGTTGTCGGAAATTAAGCTAGTACCAAATCCGGATAGTTGGTCGTTTGAATACGGTGATAAAATTCTTTCCTATAAATTTGCAGAAAATACAGATGAAGCAATAGAGCATATAAACACATACGGTTCGGGGCATACAGATGCAATAATTACAAATGACAAAAATAATGCCGAAAAATTTATGAATAAAGTTGATTCTGCGGGAGTATATTGGAATGCATCAACAAGATTTGCCGACGGCTTCAGGTACGGATTTGGTGCAGAGGTTGGAATTTCCACAAACAAAACACACGCAAGAGGTCCTGTGGGTTTGGAAGGGTTGACAATATATAAGTATAAATTAGTCGGAACAGGGCAAGTTGTCGGAGATTACGTAAACGGTATAAAAGAATTTCATCATAAGGATATAGTATAAGTAGGTTGTAACTCAACACTTGGTATAATATAAAAATATCTTTGAAATTGAGATTTTATGCAGAAATATTAATGAAAAATTCAACTTTTCCG
>ONTD01000091.1 GCA_900320675.1 uncultured bacterium | reverse complement strand
ATATTTAATTAAATTGCCGAAACCCTATCGACATCAATATTATGTAATGCTAAATTTAAAAAATCAAGTTTTTTTCTATAATTATATTAAATTTATTAAATTAATTATTTTTTTATTGCACCCCAAGCTCTAATTGTGCCTCTTTCGTATTTTAAAAGATAATATTCTCCATTGGGGTTATATTCAATAGTCGCTTCCATATATACTTTTTCTTCATCATGGGGCATCCCGACTTTATCACGCTTTTTGTTAATTTCTTCTCTTTGCTTTGCTTCTTTTTTTAACTGTTTTTTATACTCTTTATTGCTCAGTCTTTTTGGCTCAAGTGCATCTTCCTCTATTTTAAACACCGGAATTGTTGCAACAGCCTCCTTACTTTGGATTAAAAGGAGAAAATCCTGATTATCTGAAAGTGCAAGCTCATAATATCCGGGTTTTATGACATCTCCTGAGTTATCGTAAATAGGATCAACAATGATAAGTGTCGGATAATCTGACTCTGCAAGTGAATACCTAACATAAGTTTTTGAATCAATTGTATTACCGGCAGTTTCTTGCGGCTGCTGCGGATACGGTCTTATATTAGGATGCATAAGGGTATAATCTACAAATGCGCCGTCAAACATGCTACTTTAACTCCTTTACAAGAGTATTAATGCTTTTTTGAATTTCGTCAAAATTTTTAGACAAAGCTTTTTCATATCCAACAAAAATTAATGAGATATAATCGTTTGAATGTCCGCATTCTCCTGATTTAAGAATTAACCTATAACTTTCTCTCATAAGTCGTTTTAGGCGGTTACGTTTTACTGCGCGTTTATGTGTTTTTTTGCTGACAACAAATCCGACTTTTGTCGGAAAATCTTCAGACTTCTTCTTTCCTGCATACAAAACTATACCGTTACAGTAACAGGAATTTTTAAGACGATATGTGGCTGCAAATGCAGCCTTATTTTTTAGTCTATATTCTTTTGGTAACATAGCTAAATTATACCCAAACGAGTATCCGCGGTCAACAAGTATATGTATTTCTAATTCAATCCAAAATACTGGTTAAGCCCTTGAACTGCGCTATCAACAAATTTTTCTCTAAACAACCACGCATCAAGGTTACTACGCCCTTTTGCACCATTGATATGAGCGGTTTCAAGTAAAACAGCAGGTATTTGCGGGCTACTTTCAGTTAATATCCAAACTTGTTGTTTTGTACCTGTAGTTCTTTTTTCAAGACCGGATTTAACCCACGTTCCTTCATTATGATTTAGATTATAATTTATTTTTTCAGCCAATTTAAATGTTTCAGGATGACCAGGACAGTAACAAACACTTGATCTGTCGTTCTCATCAACAGTTTTATTAGATGAATCAGCATGAAAAGAAACAAGAGCAATGTCATTTTTACTGTATTTTTGACCGCCGGCTTTCTTCCCGCTTGCCAAATCATTATACAGAGAGGTTAATGCTTTAGAATGGGAATAAGCAAGATAATTACCTTGAGTTAAAACAACGGCATAACCCTGATCTCTTAACCAATCAGACATCGAAAGTGCATATTGTTGAACTTTATCATATTCAATGTGAGGTGCATATTTACCGTTATCCTTCTTTACAAAACTAAATGAACCGACATCAAAACTTCCGTTATTCGGATTGTAACCACCATGTCCTGAGTTAACTACAACTACTTTCCCATTTGGTTGTACTTTAGGCTTTAAAATTTCAGACACATAAGGAACTATTCTCCCTTGACTATCTACTACTGGTTTTGGAATTCTGGATAACGCAGTAGTATCCAGCATGTCAGGAGTATAAACCAACTTATGAGCTTCGCAGTATTCTTTAAATCGTTCACGCATTTTTTTATCAGCACCTTGTATTGCCTGTTTATGCAACGATGCAACAGTTTGATTAGGATATTTTGACTTTTCCGAAAGTTTTACTTGTCTTGAACCGGGCAGATTTGATTTAGTTACATTTTCCATATAAATTTTCTTAATATAAACTTTTTTGGATGGTAATTTTAATAACTCGGCAACTATACCATCAAGCCTTTGTGTGTTAACCATTCCAAAACCGCTAAATTGTTGATTTAATTCTTTTTCAAATTCTTTACGTCTTGTGGCAGGAGCATTTTTTTTAGCGGCTATAGCATCATATATTTTCATTACAGCAGCTTTTCTTGCAGACTTATTACTCTTAATCTCGTGTGTAATCGTATATATAAGGCTTTCTTTATCTTTATTATTTTTATTTTTTACATAGCTTTCAAGAACCTCTGAAACATTTTTAGGATTAATTTCTTTAATTAATGCATCAAAATCAGGTCTGCCAACGGCTCCCCAACTATTATCCGCAATTTCATACAACTTATTTGCTATCTCATCAGGAGAATATGAACTGTTCCATTTATTTTTATTTTCAACAAGTTTACCGACAACATTGCCTATTATAGCTCCGCCAGCTGCGGCACTGCTTGGTTTTACATCACTCTTAGAGGATTTTGCAGAATTCTTAGGAATTTTAATTGATTTTTTATTATTATTTTTTACATAAAATACTTCACCTGCTTTAGCCTGATAATTTTGTCTGTCTTTTATATTATTTAACTTACAAAATTCATCCATTGTCATATTATATTTTCTGGCAAGAGCATAAATTCCTTTTCCCTTTTCTATTTTTGCCGTAGGCAATTTTATCTTCTGACCGACTCTTTCATTAATACCTTTTAGACCTGTCCATTTAATAAATTCTTCTTTAGACATTCCAAAACGTTTAGCAATTATGGCAATATTTTCACCTTTTTTTACTAAGATAACCTCAGCTCTTGTGTTTCCATTAGCTGAAGCTGCTGATTGGTTTTTAAAACCGTCTAAACCATTTACATTTGATGACATACTACATCTCCTTAATTACACTCTCTAAAATTGAGTACGGTTTATTTTAAAATAACTTTAGAAAAATTTTTTAAAATTTTACAAAAACTTTACAAACTAAAAAAGAACCCTTTAAAATAAGGGTTCTTTTCTCAATAAATATTTATTTAAAAACTAAGCACGTTTTTTAGCAACGATACCAAGAGTATGACGGCCTTTTGCGCGGCGTCTGTTAATAACTTCTCTGCCGCCAGGGGTAGACATTCTTGCTCTGAAACCGCTAACGTGTTGTCTTTTAATTTTTGTTCCTTCTAGTGTGCGTCTCATTTTTCATTTTCCTTTTATCTTTATTTGCCGTATAATTCAAATGTAAATGAAACAAAATAAATAGTCAACACATATTTAAGAGAGGTTAACATATATGAACGTGAAATTGGGTTTTATCGGTTGCGGGAAAATGGCAAGTGCGATTATAAAAGGGATTATTGATGCATATAATACAGAAATAACGGGAGCTGAAATAAATTCAGATTATGCAAAGGACGCAGAAAAACGTTTAAACATTCCTGTTATAACCGATAACAGATCACTTGTTATAAATAGCAATATTATATTTATTGCCACAAAGCCAAATCAAGTTTCAGGTGTTCTTGAAGAAATAAAAAATGAGATAACTGACGATAAATTAATTGTATCGATTGCAGCCGGAGTCAGCACCGAAAAAATTGAAAATATTATAGGTAAAGCAAGAATAATCAGGATTATGCCAAACACGCCGGCATTGATAAAGGAAGGTATGTTTGGAATTTGCAAAGGAAAATATGCCACATCAGATGATTTAAATACGGTTGAAAAACTGCTTAGTGCAATAGGAAAATGCACTGATGTAGAAGAAAAACAGATGGATATTGTAACCGCAATTTCAGGTTCAGGTCCTGCCTTTTTCTACAAAGTTATTGAAGATATAGCAAGAGCCGGTGAACAATTCGGATTAGAATACGAAAAATCTTTACTATTAGCAACACAAACTGCATTGGGTTCCGCTAAAATGGTATTTAACAGAGGAGAAATTCCTGTACAAACTCTAATAGACAACGTTGCCACAAAAGGCGGCTGCACATTTGAGGGTATCAAAGTAATGAAAGATGAAGATTCATCAAAATTATTTTATGAAGTAATTGAAAAAACAACTCATAAAGCAAGCGAACTTGGAAAATAAATTTTAGAACCTCAAATTATAGCCCTTGTCCAGCCAATCCTTAACATTTGCATAATACTGCCTTAATTCAACATTGTTAGGTTCTGAGGCAATACGCTTTTCCGTATTCTTCAAGAACTCTTTAATTTTGCATATGTCTTCCTGAGATACTTTATGTTCTTTAGGTAAAACGCAAGACTCTGTAACACCAAAGAATTTTGAAACTTTAGATTTTAATTTTGAAACCTTAACATCAGCAATAATACCTTTTATTGCTTGAACACATTTGACCATTTTTTCTCCTGCAGATTCTTTAATTTTATATATATATTAAAAATTTTGGAATAACATTTTTTACTAAATTAATAAAAATTTACATATTATGATGCAATAAATAAGCTAATATTTTCATATATTTAGATGGTGTATAGATTTCAATATTTTATATACTAATAATATGACATCAGAAAAATAAGGAAACTCTTATGGCAAAAATCAGTGTAATTTTGACGGTAAAAGATAATGAAACAAACCTTAAAGAGTGTTTGAACAGTCTTCTAAAACAGACATATAAAGATATTGAAGTAATATGTCTGCATGATTTTGACTCAAGAGATATCCTGACACAAATAGTGGAAGCGTTTGCAAAGGCTGACGGGAGAGTAATCCCGTTTCAAACAGGACTTACCGGTATAGCTGATACTAAAAATTCCGCTCTTGATAAAGTAACCGGAGAATATTGTTACTTTATAGATTCTGACGATATCATTACATATCCAAGGCTTTTTGAATATGCCGTTACGGTATTTAATAATTTTGACATTGACTATTTCTGCTTTGGAGCAAATAGCAACGACGATATTAAAACATCATATAATGACGGATTTAATGAACTGGATTTTGAAACCTGTCTTAATGCAGGTACATATATGTTCAATAAAATATTAAAGGTGAAAAATATAAAAGATTTCGGAGTTAAATTCCTTGATAACTCTGAACACGAAGAAATTTTCTTTATGTGGAATTATCATTTTATATCAAAGGCAGTTTACTGTGAAGAAAACGTATATATTACCGATAAAAACCCTAATACTTCTTCTGTTGAAAAATATGAAGATGCAATATGGATAATGCGTAACTGGCGAGAAATTGTTAATAACCTTAAAGAAATACGCAAGCTTGAACCTAATTACGATAATTTGATTAAATTACTCAATTACATAACGATAGAAACCAAAAAACGAGTTATTGCAGAAGAAAAATACAAAGTTGAAAAAATTAAACTTATGTATAAAGAAGAACTTAATGAGATAATTTTGGAAATAAAAAAAGCTCGACAAAGAGCAAAACAACTGGAGTGGGAAAGTAACAGAGAAAAAGAACGCATAGTTAACACTATTCCTGTAGAACAAATTAAACAGGAAATTCCGAAACAGAATTACTCAAAACCGCAAACTATTATAGAAAAAATAATCTCCGGCATAAAAATCATTAAAAGGTAATTGATTAAACAGCCGCTTCATGCTGATTTCTAAATTGCATATCGTATAAGGTTTTATACGCACCGTTTTCAATTTTTAATAACTCTTCATGAGAACCCATTTCTACTATTTCTCCTTGATTAATAACTGCGATTACATCGGCATTTTGGATAGTAGAAAGTCTGTGTGCAATAACAAATACCGTTTTATCTTTCATCAAATTATCGATAGCTTTTTGCACAATAGCCTCAGCCTTATTATCTAACGCACTTGTTGCCTCATCAAGTATAATCACCGGTGCATCTTTTAAGAAAGCTCTTGCAATAGCAATTCGCTGCTTCTGTCCGCCGGAAAGTAGAATCCCTCTTTCTCCGATAGGAGTATCAATTCCATTTTCAAGTGTAGAAATAAAATCAGTCAAATATGCCATGTCTATAGCTTTATTTAACTGTTCCTCAGTAGCATTTTCATTACCCAGCATTATGTTTTCACGAATAGTACCGGAAAACAAAAAATTATCCTGAAAAACAACTGCGATACTATCTCTTAAAGATTTCAATGTATAATCTTTAATATTTATTCCGTCAATTGTTATAGCACCGGAACGTACATCATAAAATCTCGGTAAAAGGTTGACAACAGTAGTTTTACCACCGCCGGAATTTCCTACAAAGGCAATCGTTTCACCTTTTTTAATTTTTAAATTGATATGCTTTAACACCGGAACGTTCTTCGTATACCAAAAACTTACATCTTTATATTCAATATCAAAATTAGCATCTTTTAATTCTATAGCATTCTTCTTATCCCTTATGCCAGGAACTTTATCAAGTTTTGCAAATATCTTTTCAATAGAGAAGAAAGACATTTGAACAGAATTTAAATTATTACCTATATTCTTTACAGGAGTATACAACAATATCAACGCTGTAATAAATGATACAAAATTACCGCTCGTAATCTTCTCAGACATGATTAAGTAGCTTCCGTATCCGATAGCAAGTGCAATACCGACGGAAACAATAACATGCATCAACGGAGAGAGCCACTGGGTTTTCTGAACCATCTTAATTCTTAAATTAAATATGTTTTTCAAAATCCAGCTGAATTTATCAATCTCATACGGCGCCAAATTATAAGAAGTAATAGTCTTATTGCCGTTAAATGTTTCATTATATGCGGTAATAATCGCAGCATCCGCTACAACGGCCTTTTGCATTACGCTTTTTATACGTTTTTGAATATTTGCAACAGGCGCAAATGCACACCCTAAAACAACAACTGCAATCAAAGCCAGCTGCCATGAATTATAAAATAATACGCAGACCAACGATATAGATGAAAAGATTCTCTGTAAAAATACACTCAAATTATTTAATAAACCGGAACAAGCATTATCAGCCATATTATTAAATTGGAATACAACATCACCTGATTTCTTTTTATCAAAATATGAGGTTGAAAAAGTAAGCAGTTTTTTGTATAAATCAAATTTCAATGCATTAGTAACCTTCATTCCAACCCAAGTAGATAAGTACGCCGAAAGATACTTTAAAAGCCCTTGTATAGAAGTAAAAGCTACAATCCCCAACGGTATATACCACGGAGATTGAATACTTTTTTCAACCATTACCAAATCCATATATGGTTTTAACGCCAATGCGATAACAGCATCCAGTGAACCTATCGGAATACATATCAGCATTGAGCATAACGCCCTGAACCATACCGGTTTTACGTAAGGCCACATACGTTTATAATTTACTATAAACCGCCAATCCTTTAAAGAACTAATCTTTTCATTTATATCAGAAAAAATACTCATTTATTACTATCTCTCCGAAAGCGCAACTTTATTTGACTGTAAAATCTTTTCCCAGTTATATGCGCTATTTACACTATCATCCAATGATTTTACAGGTTTCCATCCTAAAACCTCTCCTGCCTTTGAATTATCCGCAATTAACACTGCAGGATCACCTGCACGTCTGCCTAATACTTGGACAGGAATATCTTGACCTGTAATTTTTTCACAAGTAGAAAAAACTTCTTTTACACTGCTGCCGGAAGTTGTACCAAGATTGAAATAGTTGGTCTCACCACCGTTTAGCAAATAATTCAATGCAAGTACGTGTGCTTGAGCCAAATCTTCTACATTAATATAATCCCTAACACAAGTACCATCTTTAGTCTCATAATCAGTACCAAACATCTTGAAAGTATTACCCTTTTCAAACACAGATTTTAATACATTAGGAATCAAATGAGTTTCCGGCTCATGCCATTCTCCTACTCTTGCATTTGAATCAGCACCGGCTACGTTAAAGTACCTTAATCTTACACTTTTAAGCCCATATGCCGAATCATAATCATCCATTATATTTTCAATCATAAGCTTAGTCTTGCCATATGTATTAATCGGCTGCTGCGGATGTTTTTCATCAATCGGAACGTAAACCGGCTCACCATATGTAGCCGCAGTAGATGAAAATACAATTTTCATAACATTATTATTCATCATAGCCTTTAATAAATTTAAGGTTCCGCCTACATTGTTTATATAATATTTTTGCGGATTTGCCATTGACTCGGCAACTTGAGAATAAGCTGCAAAGTGCATAACCGCACACGGCTTATATGTTTTTATAACAGACTCAATTTCCGATAAATTAAGCAAATCTCCTCTAACAAAATCTACAACTTTACCACTCAGACCGGATATAGATTTTAAACTATTTACTATTTCAATATGCCCAAGTTCAAGACTATCAAATATAACAACATCAAAACCGTTGCTTATAAGTGAAATAACGGCATGACTTCCAACATATCCGGCACCGCCGGTAACCAATACTACATTATTACTCATATTATTATCCTTTTATTTGCTCAAATAATTCTATTGCTCTTAATATTGCCTTATCCATATCGTAGTACTTATAATCACCTAAACGACCTAAGAAGTACACATTCGACAATTTTGAGGCATCTTCTAAATATTTTTTGTACAACTCTTCATTCTCAGGTTTTGGAATAGGGTAATATCTTTCATTTTTTCCTAATTCAAAGTCTTCTGAATATTCTTTAGCAATAACAGTCTTATCAGATTTGTCATCCAAGTAATACTTGTATTCATGTATTCTGGTGAAATCATAATTACAAGGATAATTTACACAAGCATTTGACTGATAATGCTCCTTATTATATGTTTCAAACTTGAAATTAACACTTCTGTACGGGAGCTGACCATATTTGTATTCAAAAAACTCATCAATAGGTCCGGTATAAAATATTCTGTCAAATTCTTTTGAATTAATATCTTTAAATTCCGTATTAAGTTTAACTTTGATATTTTTATGGTCTAGCATATTTTCAACAACTTTTGTATATCCCTCAAGCGGAATACCCTGAAATCTATCTTGGAAATATCTGTTATCTTTACTTAAATACACCGGAACTCTTGCTGTAACTGCTCCATCGACTTCTTTAGGTGATACTCCCCACTGCTTAGTTGTGTAGTACAAAAAGATTTTTTCATACACATAATTAGCAAGGAATTTCAAATCATCATCATCCTGTCTTTGAAACTCTAAGATAGGAACTTTTGTATTAATTGCAAACACATCCAACAATTTTTCTTCTAATTTTGAAGCAAAACTATTTGGGAAAACATCATATAAAGTATTCAAGTTAAAAGGGATATGCGTTTCAATCCCGTCAAGAAGTCCGATGACTTTATGCATATATGTGTTAAAATCAGTAAATTTCTTTAAAAATTTCCAAACCTTCTCAGACTTAGTATGAAATATATGAGAACCGTACTTATGTATCATAATTCCGTTTTCATCTCTATAGTCATAACAATTACCCGCTATGTGAGGTTTTTTATCAATAACAAGCACTTCCTCGCCTAATTCATCTGCCAACAAACGAGCAATCGTCGCACCGGAAAATCCGGAACCAACTACTAAATTTTTGTTACTCATATATTAAAAACCTCCATAAAACTTTATACACATATAACATATTGTATACATGATAACACAAATACACTCATTAATCAGGATTGTTAAATTTTGTTATATTAAGACTAATACTTTATAGCATTTGCAAAAGCATCATACACATCTTGCGTGTATTTTCGGGCAGCTTCAGAGGTATCAAAAACACCTGCCCAATGCCTCTCACAATCGGTCCATGCATCTGAGCCGCACATCATTTTTGCACTCATCATACTTTCATGCGTATTAATATACGGAGAGAGAGGAAATATGTCATGAAGTTGCATAAAAGTAGGTAGTCTGTCTTCCTTATATTCAAATCCCCACAGACAAGAATTTAATCGATTTAGTCTGGTTTCAAAACTCAATTCTCCGAAGTCATTATCATTTGATACTTCCGGACCGGCAGCATATTCTCTGTTATATGCCTGTTTTTCAGATTCATGTTTTACACTAAAGAAATTATCAGCTTTGCCCCAATCCGTACCTGCAGTAAGCCCCAGTTCTTTATAATGATAACTGTCATTACATTTTTCACCTATAAATGCAAGATCCGTTCTGCCTGTTTGAGCTCTGATTTGGTTTAGAATATAAGCGAAAGCTTTTTCATTAGGCAAATCCCCAATACCTGCATACCCCGCCAAATCAAGAATATGTTTGCCACTATCAAAATATATGGAATCAAACCCCAATTCAATTCCCCAGATGCAAGCATCCAAAAAGGCTTTTTCATCGCACCCCCAATTAAATTCACGACCTTTTACCGCCAACTGACCTGAAGACAGAGGCATCCTAAATCCTGTTTTAAATCCCAGCAGGTGCGCAAAATCATTAAAGGCCTTAACCTGCTCATCAGCCCCCATCTTACCTGATAATCCATGAGATGTGAGGTTTTTGCTAATACCTGAATGCAGATTTGAGCAATATAATGATTTATCCCACGTACTTCCGTCAACAGAACATGAAGGATATAACTGCGAAAGGATTATACAATTTGCCGACTTTCCTGTCGTCGGCGGGATTGCCGTCAATAGTTTCATAACCTCTAACAAGCCTTCAGAAATAGTGCCATTATCATATTTTGCAACTAATCTGGGATTGATTTCAATATAATTTGCGAACCTTCCCCATTTATCACCATAATTCGGAGAAGAAATATTTAACGGAATTTCAGGATAATGCAAATGTGGTTTTGTAATTGTACAAAGGGATTGAATGGTCTGTTCAGGAGTCCGCACGAGTAATTCTGACGGATTAGCATTAACCCATTTATAGTAACCAGTGTGATATAAATGATTTTTAGTCCAATCATCCTCATACACGGCATTTCTGCCCGATACAATCCAAAACAACTTTTTTAACGGATTTGGATCTCCGTAATAACCGCAAAAAGTCGGATTTAAATAATTATTTTTAAATCCAAAATAATAAGATTTTCGATTACCGTAAGCACAAGAATTTAACTCAGGCGAAGCATGTTTTGCACCTAAAGCACTACGGCAGACAGTTTCAACTGATTTATTTTTTGATAAATGAGTTGAACCGGCTACACCCCTAAATTCAAGACCGGAAATTCTTAAATCCATATATATATGTAACCTTAAAAATAAAAATTTTTCTATATATATAACCAATTATTGTTACAAATTAGAAAATATATTACTTATCTTTATCTAAGTAGTCTTTAAATGTTTTTATATTGACCTTATATCCGCAGCCATCATGTAATTTAGCAGGATAAAAGACCTTTTTAGCCGGATAATTTTTACACATTTTCAGCCTGTGTTTATAATCAGAACATAGACCGTCTTTTGTAACAAGTTTACAAGCAAAAATCAGATTTCCATGTTCATCTCTCCCTTTTATATAAAACCTTTTGTATGCAGGAAACAGAAATTGCATAATCTTAAATTCTTTTTCTGTATAAGTATCAATGCTATACATGTAATTACAACACTTACCGCATTTTTTGCAGCTTCCTGTTACCTCGTAAGAAACACGTTCAGGAACGAAGTATGACCTTACTTCATTATAAATTACAGACAAAAAATCGAACATATTAAGATTATATCATGAATTTGCCATTAATAAGATTTTATAATAAAATGACACTGTAATATTAGGATGGAGTAACCATGGCAAGAATAAGAAAAAAAGACTTGTACGAAGCGGAGCACTCTCGCTCAAGAGCAGCCTCAAGACAAAGACTTCGGGATGAAAGTATTCCCGCAAAAAGAGCGGTTCGTACCAAAAGGCCGGTAAACAAGTTATTTAGAAATATACGGTCATTTACAATATTTTGTATTGCTTGTGCTTGTGCAGCAGTCATTGCATTTGAATTATATCTGTCGTCACTTACTCCTATAAAAAATCTGGAAGGCTTTAAACCTAACATTGTTACTCAATTCTATGCACACGACGGGGAAGTTATAAAAACATTCACAGCATATACATCAAAAAAAATTGATATTAATGATGTTCCGGATGACTTAAAAAATGCAATAATAGCGACGGAAGATAAAAATTTTTATGTACACAGAGGATATGACTTATCCGGTCTTGCACGCTCAACAATTCAAAATATACTTGCAGGGCACGTAGTACAGGGTGCAAGTACAATTACACAACAGCTTGCAAGAATACTGTTTTTGTCAAACGAAAAAACCTTTGACCGAAAGATAAAAGAAATCATAATATCTGCAAGAATTGAAAAATCAATTCCGAAAGATAAAATACTTGAAATGTACATGAATAATGTGTATTTAGGCTCAGGTGCCTATGGGGTGGCTAGTGCATCGGAAATATACTTCAACAAGCCGCTTAACAAGTGTACATTGTCCGAACTTGCACTTATAGCAGGTTTACCGCAAGCACCTTCGGTTTATTCACCCTTTAATAATATGAAACTTGCAGTCCAAAGGCGTAATCAAGTATTAACAAGAATGTACAAAATGAAATACATTACAAAAGAAGAACTTGAAGAAGCTTCAAATGCTGATGTAAAGCTAACAAAAGTTCCCAGATTTTACACAACGAACAAAGCTCCTTACTTCACGGATTTTGTAATGAAAGAACTTGAAAGAATGGGATTTGATGAAACAGATATATCCCAAGGCGGCTACAGAATTGTAACTACACTGGACTACAAGATGCAGGAAAAATTAAACGAAGCAATTCTCACAAATATGCGAAATTACGGTCTAACAAAGAGAAATCAACAGGCTGCCGTATTTTCATTTTCTCCTATTGACGGCAGAATACTTGCATACGCAGGCGGCAAAAATTATACAGAATCCCAGTACGACCGTGTACAAGCAATCAGACCGGCAGGTTCGGCATTTAAGCCGTTTGTATACGCAACCGCATTGGAAAAAGGAATGTCTCCAAACGATTTAATAGATGATCGTCCGATTACAATAGGGAATTGGTCGCCTAAAAACTACGGCTCGAATTATAGAGGGAAAATTCCGCTGTATTCAGCATTAACAATTTCCTCAAATGTTTGCGCAGTCAGACTGATTAAAGAAGTCGGAATAAGAGCTGTTATACAAACCGCAAGGACTTTAGGAATTTCAACCCCGCTGGAATATGACTATACCATTGCACTTGGCTCAAACGGGAGCAAACTTTTTGAACTGACAAGAGCGTACGGAGCCTTTGCAAACGGAGGTTACGTAGTACAACCGTTTGCTATTGAAAAAATAGAAACTTCAAGGGGTAAAATCGTATATAGAGCACCAAAAGCAAAGGCCTCCCGCCAACTCAGCTTAAAAACTGCTGCTGAAATGACTGCCATGTTAAAAACAGTAATAACAAACGGTACGGGACGAGGTGCAAATATCGGGGTACCTTGTGCCGGAAAAACAGGAACAACCGACAACTATAAAGATGCGAGTTTTGTAGGCTACACTCCTTCTGTAGTAACCGGCGTTTGGGTAGGTAATGATGACAATACCACAACGCATTCAATTCAAGGGGGTTCTGCACCGGCAAGAATTTGGCACGACGTTATGCTTACCGCAGTTGAAAAATTCGGCAAGTCTGACTTCAATTACCCTGAGATTGAATTAAAACCAAGCTGGGCAATCAGACAAGGTGAAGCAAATGAAATTACAGACGAGTTACAGAATACCTATACACCGACAGAATCAAATGAAACTTACAAAGTTTCAGATCCGGGTAATCCGCAAATGGAAATAACCGTTCCTAATATTGCAGTACCCAAAGAGCATTCTCAACAGGTTACCACCAGTCCTGTTAATACTCAAAAAGTTCAACCTCAGCCAAAACCACAACAGCCTACTCCTGCTCCGATGCCGGCAGCAGCCCCTATTCCAATGGCAACACCGGAGAGCGTAAGATAGTATGAGCGATTATATTACACACATAGGTACTGATGAATCCGGAAAAGGAGACTTCTTCGGTCCGCTTGTAATTGCAGGAGCCTGTGTTGATGAAGCTGCCGCTAAAATTTTTATCGATGCGGGGATTAAGGACAGTAAAAAAATAACGGATAAAAAAATCCTTACACTTGCTCCGATAATAAAAAAGTACGCAAAATATTCAATTATTGCTATTACAAATTCAAGATACAATCAACTTTATTCCCAAATTAAAAATTTGAATAAACTACTGGCTTGGGGACACGCCAGAGCAATTGAAAATATTTTGGAGACAACGGACTGTAAATATGCGCTTTCAGACCAATTTGGAGACGAGAGCTTAATTAAATCAGCATTAATGAAAAAAGGCAGAGAAATTCGACTTGAACAAATGGTAAGGGCTGAAAGCGATATCGCAGTAGCAGCTGCTTCAGTACTTGCAAGAGCTGCCTTCATAGAAAGAATTAAGGATATGGAAACAACTTACGGACTGAGCTTTCCAAAAGGCTGCGCTCCACTTGTAAAAGATGTAGGGAGAAATTTTATACAAAAATTCGGTAAAGAAAGACTGCCGGAAGTTTGCAAAACTCACTTCAAGACCTATAAAGAAATATTATAATTCATAAAACTTAATAAAAATTGGCTATTCTAGCAAGTTTTTATATTTAGGGAATATATATATATGGAAAGTGTTTAGTATAAAGTATGATAAAAATCACAAACGAGAATGGCTATAACGCAGACAGATGGCGAAATGTAAGAAAGGATTACAAAAAAGTAAATCCTAATTTCGGCATGGGGAATTATCAGTCATTTACCGGCAAAAGTGATATAGCTGCAGAGGGGATAGAAGAAGTTGTAAGAGGTTTTTTGCCCACAAAAGTTAAAATACTAAACAAATTAGGAGCCAAAAGAGGAGAAATCCAGAACATAATAATTAATGCGATGGGAACAGGACTTGTTGCACCTATATTTATAAAATACAATTTTTTATCTGATGCAGACGAAGATACAAGAACATATTCCGCATGGCGTCAACCTTTATCTGCAGTTCTGGCGGTTGTAACACAAGCCGGCATGACAGTTCCTTTCTACAAAATTTATGATAAATGGGCAAATGTCGGTGAATTTGACGAAGCAATGAATAAAACCCTATTTCAAGACGAAGACTGGATAAAAAAGCAGGTAAAAAATGAGGACGCATTTAAAAATGCTACAAAAGACACTATAAAAAAAGAAGTAAAAATCAGAAAAAACGCTCAGTATAATGCATTATTAGAAGCATTTAGCGATGAAAGCCATCACTGCAGACCGGTATATCAGTATGCCGACGGGACTTCAAAACCAATGAGCAATACAACTTATAAAAATCTTCTGATAGAAACAATAGACAGACTTGAAAAATTTGACAAAAAGGCTCTTGAAAATATTGAAGAAACCCTAAAACGCAGAACAATAAGAAGCAAATATTATAAGAATAACTATACCGACGCAAGAGCAATGCTGACCGAACTTAAAGATGCAATTGATAATTCTAATAATATAGAAGAACTTAACAAATATTTAACATCTAAAATAAATAAACTACAAACAAACGCTAAGCATTCTGAAATGTTTACGATATATAAGAATTTAAGACAACGTGCAAAGGTCGCCTCAAACGGGAGCAGCATATTTACGTATAACGATATTAAAAATGCTCTTTCGGAAAAAACCGAGAATATGCTCAAACACGCCGACAAATATAAGGACGTTCAAACTGATGCCGAAGTTGAAACAATGGTAAAAGCTACCGTAGAAAAAGAACGAAATGCTCTTACAAGAATAATTGAAGAATACAGCAATATCAAAAAAGATATCTCAGAAACGACAAGCGTAAAATCAATTAAGAAACAACTTGCCGAGTTAAAAAGTGAATTAAATATAGATTATACAAGCTTGGACAAAGATTTTACGAAAGAAGTCGTAAATCGTTTGATTGCCAGAACGAAATCACACCACAATTGGTACAAACAGTTTACAGGTATATTTGTATCACTTGCGATGCTGCCGTTTACATGTACATTATTGAACTGGATATACCCAAGATTTATGGATATATTCTTCCCGAATTTATCCAATAAAAAACATAATAATTCTTCCGCTAAACTTGTTGCAATGGCACCAAAGGCGGAAGTCCACAAAAATTCAAAGATAAAAACAGGTGTAAAAGCCGAATTCAAAAGCGAAAGCAACAACACACCATCTCAACACCTAAAGAAAGATGAGGTGGCATAATGGCAATAATTAACACTATAGGAACAGGTTTAGAAAAAACATATCAAACATGCTTTAAAAAGCCGATGTTAAGTTTGCAAAAATCCAACTTTATGCAAAAAGGATACGAAGCATATCGAAATGATAAACAATCGTTTATGAATTGGGCAGGAATACTTTCAATCGTAGCTAAAGACGGACTTGGCTGTGTTATGTATGTTTATCAAAGTTTAAATAATAAAAATATTCCGGATGACAAACGTAAATTCGTTGCCGCATTAGACCTGACAAACGGGGGACTAATGATTGCTGCACAAATATTAATGCACATGACTATTTCTCAAAAAATGGTTCAAAGCAAGATGTTTAACAAATTAATGGGGAAAAATTTTGATAGAAACGCATCCAAAATGATTCATTCTGTTACTAAACACATAGACAAATACAAGGATATGAGCCCTAAAGATATAAATGAAATACTGGGAGCAAACAAAGATACCGCATTTGCTGCATTTACAAGTTTAACATCATTAATCGCCGCAACAACAATCGGGAAACGTGTAATCGTTCCGTTTATAGCAACTCCGGCGGCAAGTAAAGTTGAAAAGTGGATGAATAAAGGTAATCCGAAAGATGCCATTGACAAAGAGACACAAAACGATTACGACGAAACTAAGCACATAGAAAGAAAACAAAAATCCTCAATAAATACTATAGCATAGCTATGTGCGTAACATATTCTTCACAAATCATTTAAAAATAAATATGTTCAGGTTATACTTAATCGGTTGAGAAAAAATAAGAGGATAAATTAATGTATAACGTAGCTATAGTCGGAGCAGGTCCGGCAGGAATATTTGCGGCATTAGAGATAATGAAACTAAAGCCGGACTGGAAAGTTGTCTTAATCGAAAAAGGGCAGAAAATTGAAAAAAGAAAATGCCTGCTAAGAGAAGGGTATGAAAAATGCCCGAACTGCAAAAAATGCGGGTTACTCTGCGGATGGGGCGGAGCAGGTGCATTTTCAGACGGCAAACTCACCCTTACACCTGATGTAGGCGGACACTTGCTCGATTATATGTCAAGAGAAAAAGTTGAGGATTTAATAAAATATTCAGATGAACTTTACCTTAAATTTGGTGCAACTGAAGAAGTTTTCGGTACTGATTTAAATACCTTCAGAGAACTTGAAAGAGAAGCTGCACTTGCTGAATTAAAATTGGTATATTCCCCTGTAAGACACCTCGGAACCGAAAGAAGCCTTGATGTATTAAAAAACATGCAAGACTACTTGGATGACAGAATTACAATCCGAAATGACGTAAGCGCAAGGAATTTAATTGTAGAATGTGAGCAGGTAAAAGGGTTAATATTAGACAACGGAGAAGAAGTCCGTGCTGAATATACAATTATTGCTCCGGGCAGAGAAGGGGCTGATTGGTTAACAAAAGAATTTAGCCAGAATAAAATAGGTATGGTGAATAATGCAGTAGATGTCGGAGTAAGGGTTGAACTTCCGGCACCTGTATTTGAACCTATTACCTCAAAGTTGTACGAATCAAAACTAATATACCATTCTCCGACATTTGGAGATGAAGTCAGAACTTTCTGTATGAACCCTAACGGAGAAGTTGTACAAGAAAATTACAACGGCATTGCAACTGTAAACGGACACAGTTATGCAGAAAAGACCACAAATAATACAAACTTCGCATTACTGGTAAGTGAACGATTTACAGAACCATTTAAAGAACCGATCCAATACGGACAGCATATTGCAAGTTTAGCTAACATGCTGGCAGGCGGTATTCTTGTTCAACGTTTCGGAGACCTTCTGGACGGCAGACGTTCTACACCAGAAAGAATAAAAGCAAGTATACTTACTCCGACATTAACATGTGCTACGCCGGGAGACCTAAGCCTTGTAATACCATACAGACAAATGACCAGTATTATCGAAATGTTGTACGCACTTGATAAAATTGCTCCGGGAACAGCATCAAGATACACCTTGCTATACGGTATTGAAGTAAAATTCTACTCTGCGAGAGTTAAATTAACTAATGAACTGGAAACAGAAGGTGTAAAAAATCTATTTGCAATAGGAGACGGTGCAGGGGTAACAAGAGGGCTTATCCAAGCATCGGCATCCGGCGTACACGCAGCAAGAGTAATATGCGGCAGATAAGATAAGATAAGATAAGATAAGATAAGATAAGATAACATAGACATAATACGGAATATTCAATTAAATTCCGTCTTTTCTTATGCTAAACTTGCACCCGCAATAATTTTGCCTATACAAATTTAATTCTCTTGAAATTTTATTTGTTTTTAAAAATCCGTCTTTCTTTTTAAAATCAATAGCCAAATAATTAAGTTTATACTCATCTGCAATTTTCTCACCTATTTCGGTTAACTTTTGAAAATTCTTATGAGGACTTATTACAATTGAAGTTGTAAAAGTATCGACTCCTGACTTTAAGCAATATTCAGCCGTCTTTCTTAATCGCAATTCAAAACACTTATCACATCTTCTGCCCTTTTCCGGCTCATTTTCCAAACCTTTAGCACAGATATAAAATTCATCAGGATTATATTCAGCCTCAACTAATTCAACTCCCAGATGAGAACATAACTTTTTTTCAGCATCTAATCGTCTTTCATACTCATCGGTAGGATGAATATTCGGATTATAAAAATATGCTGTAACGGAATACCCCATATCTTTTAACAAAGACATGGGATAGCCTGAACATATTGCACAACAAGTATGTAAAACAATTTTATTTTGATTTTTCAATTTGTTCCTCTATAGTTTTCTTCAATTGAGAATACGGCATAATCCCAACAAAGTTTTTAGCATTTATACGCATTGTAGGAGTAGCGTTTATATCAAGCGCATACGCAGCATCTATCTCCTCACTAAGCTTTTTATATGTCTCCGGACTGTTAGCATCTCGCTTCAGTTTTTCCAAATCTAATCCGATACCGTCAAGCACTTTTAAAATTTCTTCTTCCGAAGCCGGACGATATTGGAAGAACTTAGCATCCACATCCCATAATTTACCTTGTTTTTCAGCTGCGATAGAGTATCGTGCCATAGTACAAGAACCTTCATGGAACGGATTTTTTAGATTTTTATTACACTCAGTATCGAGCGGCAAGTTCTTATGAATAACCTTGAATGATTTCATTTCTTTAGCGGCTTTATGAATCATAATATCAAAAGGTCCGCAGATAGGACAATTATAGTCTGTATAGATAAAAACAACGGTTTTTGCATTCTCTTCACCTAGCAAATTACCCTTAACGGCATACTTGTTATACTTTGCCTCAACAAATTCAGCAAAATCCTTTTTTGCTTTTACCTGAGGCGCAAACACTTCAGTAGCATTTGTGTATGAAAGTATTCCGCCGGCTAAAAGCATTACCGCAATTAATGCTATTAAATAAGCTCTATTTTTAATCCCATCAATAAAATCCGCAATACTTTGTCTTAAAGCTTTCATCAATCCTCCGTTTCCGTAATCAATTGCAACAAGTCCTATCAGTAAATTTAATACATAGGTAAAAGCACATAAAATACATAATTTTTCTATAGAAAATAAACTTACACATAACAATGTCATAGAGACTATAAATGAAAAGATACCTAAAAGAGCTATATAATCTAATGGATTTTTAAAAACTTCCAAAAACTTTAAAAGTCTTATATTTTTTAATTTTTCTGCAAACAGTAATACAATAACAAACAGATAGAAAAACATTCCCCAATATGCGAGCGGCACGCCGAAGAACTGGGATTCTGTTGTCTTAGCAATACCATCGCAGTCAATAAAATTATTTACAGAGCAAAAACTCGGTAATGCGTATGGGTTAAAATTTGCATCATAATAAATTACTGCAAGCTTTATAGTCGTCAAAAAGCCAATAAAAGCCAAAACAAAAATAACAACCTTTTTGTATAAAGATATCTTTTCCATATAAACAATCTCCTTATTCCATAGTACTATTTTACAAGGTATAGAATAATAAATCAATAGAGCTTCGGGGAATATTATAAAATCAGTATTGAAAAAATATAATACTTTAACTATAATAAAATCCAAGGGATGAGTTAAAATGAAGAGAAATATATTTAAGCTTTTTTTGAATAAATTTCTTGCATACCCTCTGTGGGTTAAGCAAGTTGTATATTATAGACTTTGGCAAAATATGAAAGAAAATAATTGCGAAAAATATATAATAGATAACGCAGATAAAATATTCTCACTTCATATCCCTACGCTAACCTTTAAGGGCAAACAGGAATTATGGGACAAAAAAGGCGGGCTGGACAACAATATATACAACTTTCTAAAGTACGCCCACAACGGATATACAATAATTGAGACAGCATTAAATATGTTTATGTCTGTCGAGGAAATCGCAAAACTGTTTATTTTTGCAATAGAACAAAACCTTATAGAAAAACCGGAAGATTCTGAAACATATGCAATGGCCGGATTTATATCAGGGAAATTGTTTACCGGAGAATATTTTGTCGAAAACAAAACAATAACCGAAGAACAATTAAATCTGGCACTTATGGAACAAACTAAAAATGACTGCATTTCAAATCATATGCTAATAGGAAAAGTTCTTACGGATAAAGGTTTTGTCGAAGAAGGCACGGTAAGAACTTTATTTAAATTGAAATCAGACTCAAGAAAACGTTTTGTTATAAATCCGGATATGCTTCCGGACAGTAACAGAGATATTAAACCTGTAAACGAACTTGAAAATGAGATAAAAGCACTCAGAGCTGAAAATAGCGCACTGAAAAAGACAATGGCGGAAATAATTAAGGCGGTAAAACATCATGATATTTAATTCACCTGAGACACTAGTAAAACATATAAGAGACGGATTAGTTGAAGAACAGCATTTTGGTTATGTCATGGTACTCAACAGAGTTCACGTAATAGATAGAGTCGGAGAAAGCGGAAGCTATCCGTTTTACCTGAGATCTTGCGCTAAACCCCTACAAGCTTCACTATTATTTGATTATGAATTAGATAAAGATTATGACCTAACAGAAGAAGAAATAGCCTTGTGCTGTGCATCACACGCAGGAGAAGAATGCCATATAGAAATTGCAAAAAAATTACTCAAAAAATTTGATATAGACGAAAGTATGCTAAAATGCGGGGAACATGCGCCACTAGCAGAATCAGCCCGAAGAAAACTTCAAGAAAATAATGAACCATACAGTGTACTGCACAATAACTGCTCCGGAAAGCACCTGATGATGCTCGCATTATGTAAGGCTAACGGATGGGATACCTCAACATATGATGATCCTGAGCATCCGCTGCAAAGAGAAATTAAATCCAAAATATATGATTTATGCGATTTGAATAAAGAATATCCGGCTACCACCGATGGCTGCGGCGTACCAATATATTCAATGCCGCTTGAAAACATGGCAAAAGGCTACCTGAATTTATTTTGTTCAAGTGAATATAAAAAAATTACTAATGCCTTTTTAAATAATCCGTACATAATAGGCGGAGAAAACAGAACAGATACAAAGATTATCGCCAACTCTAAAAATCTCGTAGCAAAAGTCGGAGCCGGCGGACTTTGTATAGTAGTTAACGTTGAAAACGAAGAATGCTTAGTCGTAAAAATTTCGGATTGCGATATGAAAGCAAGAGAAATCGTAACACTTGACTCTTTGAAAAACCTGCATTGGGCAGATATAGAGACTGATCACACAATAAAAACAAACCAAGGTAAAGTGATTGGAGAAATAATTACCACACTTTAATTCACCCTAAATATTGTTAAATAACTTAACAGGCTTGAATTCATTTTGTATTTTATGTAAAATATATATATAAACATATAGGTAGAGATAGGAGCAAATAATGTTTGAACGTTTTACGGAGAAAGCAATAAAAGTAATAATGCTTGCTCAAGAAGAGGCTCGCAGGCTCGGTCATAACTTTGTCGGGACCGAACAGGTATTGCTCGGTTTAATCGGTGAAGGAACCGGAGTTGCAGCCAAAACTCTTAAATCTATGGGAGTAAATCTAAAAGATGCCAGAGCCGAAGTTGAAAAAATTATCGGAAGAGGTTCAGGATTTGTTGCCGTAGAAATACCTTTTACACCTAGAGCTAAGAGAGTTTTAGAGTTGTCTTGGGATGAAGCACGACAGTTAGGTCATAATTATATAGGAACAGAACACCTTTTACTTGGATTAATCAGAGAAGGTGAAGGAGTTGCTGCAAGAGTACTTGAAAATCTTGGAGTTGACTTGAATAAAGTTAGAAGTAATGTTGTAAAAATGCTTGGAGAAAGCAAACCTGCATCATCGTCTTCCTCAAGTTCAAGCTCATCATCCTCATCAAGCTCAAGTTCTTCATCAGGCAGCAAGCAAAAAACACCTAGTCTTGATGAATTCGGAAGAGATTTAACTCTTGCGGCACAAGAATTAAGACTTGATCCGGTTGTCGGAAGAGACAAAGAAATTGAGAGAGTAATTCAAATATTAGCAAGACGTACAAAGAATAACCCTGTTCTTATCGGCGAACCCGGAGTAGGTAAAACCGCAGTAGCGGAAGGTTTAGCTATAAGAATAGTTAATGCTGAAGTTCCGGATATTCTTGACGGCAAAAAAGTAATTCAGCTCGATATGGGTTTACTTGTTGCCGGTACAAAATACCGCGGAGAATTTGAAGAACGCCTAAAGAAGATTATGGATGAAATTCGTCAAGCAGGTAATATTATACTTGTTATTGATGAAATGCATACATTAATAGGTGCCGGAGCGGCAGAAGGTGCAATTGACGCAGCAAACATCCTAAAACCTGCTCTTTCAAGAGGAGAAATACAGGTTATCGGTGCGACAACATTGGAAGAATACAGAAAATACGTTGAAAAAGACTCAGCACTTGAAAGACGCTTCCAGTCAGTTATTATTGATGAACCTAGTGAGGACGAATCTATTGAAATTCTCAAAGGGCTTCGACAAAAATATGAAGAACACCACAATTTGGTTATTTCTGATGAAGCTATTATCGCAGCAGTAAAATTATCCAGCAAATATATTACAGACAGATTTTTGCCGGATAAAGCGATTGACGTAATAGATGAAGCTTCTTCAAAAGTCAGATTAAAAGCATCTTCACTTTCTCCGGAAGGTAAAGAGTTAGAAATGGAGTTGAGAACTCTAATCAAAGATAAAGAAGAGGCTATAAGAAATCATGAATTTGAACTTGCCTCACAACTTAGAGATGACGAAGCTGACTTGAAAGAAAAAATCAGAGAAGTATCTCAAAAATATAAAGAGGAACATGACGCTAATAAACCGACGGTTACAGCAGAACACGTAGCTGAAGTTATCGGAACAATGACCGGTATCCCTGTTACAAAATTAACCGAAGGAGAAAGCGAAAGACTGCTAAAACTTGAAGAAACACTTCACGCCAGAGTAATTGGGCAAAATGATGCGGTTGTTGCTATTTCTAAAGCAATCAGACGTGCCAGAGTAGGTTTGAAGAGTCCTAACAGACCAATCGGAAGCTTTATATTCTGCGGGCCTACCGGCGTAGGTAAAACCGAATTGGCAAAAGCGTTAGCAGAAGCGGTGTTTGGTTCTGAAGATAACATGATAAGAGTTGATATGTCAGAATTTATGGAAAAACACTCAACTGCAAAACTTATCGGTTCTCCTCCGGGATATGTCGGATATGATGAAGGCGGAAACTTAACCGAACAAATCAGAAAAAAACCT
>ONTD01000011.1 GCA_900320675.1 uncultured bacterium | reverse complement strand
TTCTTGAACAATTTTATCAGCTCTTAATTCATCTCTGCGGTGGATAAGATAAACTTTTGAAGCGAATTTTGTAAGGTACATAGCTTCCTCCACAGCAGCATTACCTCCGCCGACAACGGCAACAATTTTATCTTTATAAAACGCACCATCGCATACAGCACAATAACTGACTCCGCGTCCAACAAATTCTTTTTCTCCCGGAACATTGAGTTTCATAGGTTGTGCACCGGTTGCAATAATCAAAGTTTTGGCATTAAAAGTTGTATCCGAAGTGGAAACAGTTTTGTTTTTTAAATCAACAGATTTAATTTCTTGCATAGGGAATTTTTCTATCCCGAATTTATCCGCATGCTCTTCAAATTTTTCCATCAAATCGAATCCGCCGACAGTAGGGAACCCCGGATAGTTCTCTAATTCAAGGTAGTTAGACGGTTGTCCGCCAAACATATTTATATCAATGACCGCAGTCTTAACTGCTCCGCGGCTTGCGTATATCCCCGCAGCCAAACCTGCAGGTCCGCCGCCTAAAATTACTACATCATAATTATACTCTTGCATATCCTTCCTCTCCTATCTTTCTAATATACTTGTACCAGAAAGTTTATCACCACGCAAGATATAAATTGCAGTTTTTTCGGATTTTAAAGAATTATTGTCAGCTGAAAAAGTTTTTAAGCTTAAATAATTCTTCCCTGTGAATTTATTCCCGCTTAAAGTGATTTCAACCGTATCTGTCAAGATTTGATTGTCATAATTCCCCTCTTTTGTAAATCTGACTGTGCTATTTTTAACATACTCAACTCTGACCGAAGCCTGTGCTCCCGTAACAGGGTTACATAAATTTATGACGTTTCCGGTTTTAGATAAGTTCCAAATATCAACTCCGGAATTTTTAAAATTTTTCGGGGCATCTGTTGCCTCTAATTTTGAAGCGACTCTCCAAGTCCCCATTAATTCTGCGGGAACCTCTTCGTCGATAGAAATTCCGGCATTCAAAACTGTTGCATAGCTCTCAATCGGCAATGTAACCGTAAAACATAAAATTATACTAAAAATAAACCTGAAAACATTTAACATACCTGTTCAATTATATAATGGTAATACGCAAAAAATCAACATTAATGAGCAAAATCAGTAAGCTAATTTTCGTGATATAATCATTTTAAGAGGAATTATAATGAAATACGAAAAGACATGTAACACCCTTGAAGATACTAAAGATTTAGCTATAAGGTTTGCAAAACTCGTTAAGGACGGGTGCTTTGTAAATTTATACGGAGAAATAGGTGCCGGCAAAACCGCATTTGTAAAACTTGTGGCTTCGGCTTTGGATGTAAAAGAAAGAGTAACTTCGCCGAGTTTCGTAATCTTAAACGAGTATCACAGCGGAATTATACCGGTTTACCATTTTGATTTATACAGATTGGAAAATGAAGGCGTTAAGACAATAATTGACGAATTAAGAGAATACTCGGAAGGCGAAAAATTGACGTTTGTAGAATGGGCGGAGTTTTCTCAAAACGAAATTCCGTTTAAACACATAAAGATTAATGTAACGTACAACGATGACGATTCAAGATTGTATACATTTGAGTCAAACGAAGAATATGGCGATAAGATTATAGAGGGATTAAGAAATGAGTAATATAACTTTGGCTTTTGATACTTGTTTAGACAAAATGTATGTTACGCTTGCGGAAGGAAAAGATATAAAAGATTCCCGTGTAGTAGAAAACCATGACGAAAAATATCACTCTGCATTTTTGATATCTACAATCAGAGATGTTTTGAAAAAGAATAATCTAAGACCTGAAGATATAAATCTTATAGCAACAAATATAGGTCCGGGCAGTTTTACCGGAATAAGGGCATGCACGACGGTTGCAAGGGTAATGGCTCAACAATTAAACTGTAAAGCAATAGGGGTGTCTTCACTGGAGATATTGTCCAAAATAGAGCCTGATATTGATGCAGTAGCTTTGGATGCAAGAAAAAATAAGGCGTATTTATACTTTGATAAAGAGATAAAGGGTGCTGTAGAACTGGAAGCAGCAGAAAAAATATGTAAGGGTAAAAAGGTAATTACTGACAACAAATTGGAAGATTTATTTGGCGGGAAATCATATCAAAAAACAGAAGCTCCATTGGGGGAAATTTTGGCAAGACTTGCTTCGGAAAAAATTTCGGAAAACGAATGCGACTGGAGAAAGTTGAAACCACTGTATATTCAGCCGCCTCCTATGGGTTAAGGTGAACCTATAAGGGATATAATTTT
>ONTD01000105.1 GCA_900320675.1 uncultured bacterium | reverse complement strand
GCCTATGATGAAGTTGGGGATACCCTTAAACCGCTTGTAAAAAAGAATTTAAATATACTTAAACTTGCGGGAATAAGAGAAGATAACTCAAAAGAATTTTATAAAAAACTTTTGTCAAAAACAAAACCGTACAGGTGTTGTGCCACTTACCCTGACGGGCAAGGTAATCAAGCTTTGATATTTTCAAGAAAAAATATTGAAACATCTAAAGTACAATTTGTTGCAATAGTCTTGAATGATTACACAGGTATTCGGGATTGCTTTGGTTTTAATGAAATTTCAGAATTTGAATGCGACAAAATCATAGAAAGATTTTACAAGGATGAAAAAAACGTACCGCTTAATCCTACGGCACTAAAGACACTTATAATATATGGGGAACAAATTTCGAAAAAACAAACTTCAAATTGGCTTTTACCATACGAATACGTTTGTTGGAAAAATCTTTTGTCTGACATTGAAGGGGAATGCACGGATTTTGCAAGTATACTGGGTTCAAAATTTAAAACTGAAAAAGTCAGCGAGAAAGATTTTGATGAAATTTTAAAAATGGATTTTATTAATCATTGGTTTTTAAATAAGCACTACAGCAGCGAATTTGAAGCGTTTATAGAAATTCTCGACACTGAAATATTTACACCAAATTGTGATATTGATAATCTGATAGATTCGTACGTTCATAAGATATTCTATAAAGAAGAATACGAGGTTTGGAAAAACAGATTGCCGGTGTGTGCATATATGGAAATGAACAGCAACAATGAAAAAGCGGCTCATTTAATATTCAATTTGTATAACGATAAAGAAAGCTTTGAAAAATTCCTTAAACAAATAATAAGAAAAAGCGTATATGAATATTACTTTTCCTTAAAATATAATACCGAAGAAAATCAAAATAAATTTACATTAAAACAACTTGATGATATTATTTCTGCTATAGAAAGCAAGTGGGTGAAAAATGCATAAAATTATGGCACTTGATATAGGAACCAAAAGGATAGGCATAGCTTTAAGTGATTTTCTACACATGCTCTCTACCGGGCATTCTTGCATTGCCAGAATGCCGGAAAATGAAGCCGTTAATACTATTTCAAAAATTGCACAAGAAAACCGTGTTGAAGAAATAGTCATAGGGGTGCCAATTAATATGGACGGAACCAAAGGATTTCAGGCTGATGATTGTCTTGAATTTTCAAAAAAACTAAAACAATTTAAAATAATATACGAAGACGAAAGACTAACTTCAGAAACTGCAGAAGAAAACCTAAGAGAACAAAAAATAGATTTCAAAAAAAACAAAGGACTTGTGGATATAGAAAGTGCAAGATTAATATTAGAACAATATTTAGCAAGATTATAAAAGAAAAGAGGTAAAAATGGAAAACGAAGAAAATCAATTAATTGAAACAGTCGATGAAGACGGAAACGTTATTAACTTTGAGTTATACGATATCGTTGAAGTTGATGAACAAGAATATGCTCTTTTACTTCCGGCAGAAGAAGCAGAAGAAAGTGAAGAAGCAGAAATCGTCATAATGAGATTATCAAAAGACGGTGAAGATTACATTTTTGAAACAATTGACGATGATGAAGAATTTAACAAAGTGGCAGAATATGTAGAAAACCTATCTGACGAAGAAGGCGAAGAAGAGGAATAACCATTGTTTGAACGTTTTACGGAAAAAGCATTAAATGTTGTTAGCAGAGCTCAGGATATTGCCTGCAAGATGAATTCCGAAAATATACTGTCGGAACATCTATTATTGGCACTTGTGGCAGAGGCAAAGGGCGTTTCATTGAAAATTTTTAGGATGTATAACATTACATACGAGAAATTATACGATGAAATTATGTCAGTTATTGAATATAAGCCCGCTCAAAACCCAAACGATATATCCGGCTTTTCTCATCACGTAAAAATATTGCTGAAAGATACTCTTGATCTGGCAACAAAATCAGGAAATCCAAGCATATTATATGAACACTTGTTTTTGTCCGTAATAAATGATAAACGTTCAAATAATGTAAAAACACTTGAAAAACTCGGATTTGACGTACCGACTGCAAGAGCATTGCTTCAAAAACTTGTTCAGAAAAAAACGAAACGATTTTCTCATCCTGAAGCGGACAATCGAGAAGTTCGTACAAATAAAAGTGAAGAAACTGATTCTCTTTTATTTGACAATGAACAATCCAAACAGGTTTTTGAAAGAGCCGTCGCAAAGCTGTCTGCATCAAATTACGAAATATTAGGTACTGAGCAAATTGTATCTTCAATATTAGAGGACGAACATTCTTCGCTTTCCGAAATCCTCGCCCAATATGGCATTACAGCAAATGAATTCAATGAAAAACTTACCAATATTCAATCAAGAAAATCCGAATACGAAGGCCGACAAATTATATTTACGCCAAACGCTTTCAGGATGATGAATTTGGCGCTTCAGACAGCAAAAGAATTGGGTTCATCTGTTGTACTTCCTGAACATATAATTCTTGGTATTCTAAAATCCAAAAAGGGCATAGCCTACGATATACTTAAAGATTTTAAAATTAACGAAACCGATTTGGCGCACAGTATAATCAAGCCGATAGAGAAACAAATGCCGGAAACCCTCACTATACTCAGATTAGCAAAAGAGGAATCCAGAAGAATTGGCAGAAATGTCGTAGGAACAGAGATGTTCTTACTCGGAATTATAGGAGAAGCTACAGGTATAGGCGGAAGAGTTCTGGCTGAACTTGAAATTACAATAAAAGATGCACGAAAAATAGTTGAAAATATCATCGGATACGGAAATGAATATTACGATAAAGAAGTAGTATTCACTGAACGTGCTAAAAGAGTATTGGAAAAAGCGTGGGAACTTGCGAAAAAAGAAAAGAAAACCAGAATAGAATCACAACATTTACTGCTAGCGCTAACGACAGAACCGACATCATTAGCCATGCAAGCCCTTGAACAGCTTGGTGTTGATGCGGTCGAAATTAGAGAAGGTATAAAGAAATTTTCACATGAATAAATTATCTGAAAAAGTCAGAGAATTTCTTCTCAGTAAAAATCTTATCCCGACTGATAAAAAGTTTTTGGTAGCTTTTTCCGGCGGCTATGATTCTATGTGTCTGTTGCATATTTTATCAAAAATTTGCTCCTCAAACCTTGTCGCTATCCACCTTAACCACAATTGGCGAGGTGATGACTCAATAAAGGACGAATTAAATTGTAAAAAATTCTGCGAACAACTCGGAATTGAATTTTACTCCGAAACACTTTCTGAGAATATTGAAAAAACAGAGACCGCCGCAAGAGATGCCCGATACGACTTTTTTTACAAATGCGCTAAAAAATACTCGTCTAATGTTGTATTTACCGCTCATAACGCAAATGATAACGCAGAAACAATAATATACAGAATAGCTAAAGGGACTGCTATAGACGGGCTTTGCGGAATTCAAGAAGTCCGTGATATATTTTACAGACCGCTTTTAAACACAAAACGAAAAGAGATTGAAAATTATTGCACATCCTTTAAATTAGTTCCAAATATTGATAAATCAAATTTTGATACTAAATATAAACGTAATTTTGTAAGGCATGAAATTATTCCGCTTCTCGAAAAGATAAATAAAGATGCCATTGATGCAATAAATAATCTTTCTGCAGCTGCCATGCAGGACTGCAGCTTTATCTCAAAATTCGCTCAAAACCTTGATAACAATACGAAAAATTTTATCAATGAAGATAAAGCAATTCAAATGCGTGTTATAAAAAGTCTGCTCACAACTAACAATCTTGACTACGACAAAGAAAAATTAACACTTCTTACGGATTTCATTATAGAAAATTCAAACTCAAAATCAGGCAAAACTTGCTCAATATCGAACGAATTAAGTTTATACGTAAATAACAAATATTTTTCTGTTATTAACACCCAAAAAGCCCTTGAGATTAAACCGATAACAATAACAAAAGAAGGAATTTACAAAACAGAATTCGGCAGCTTAAAAATTGAAAAATGTTTAAAAATTCCGTCACGCTTTCCTTCGGATAACGAGAATATTGCGTATGTATGTTTGGATAAAATAGATTTTACACTACGCCAAAGAGAAGACGGGGATATAATAACGCCACTAGGCTCAAGCGGCACTCAGAAGTTAAAAAAATATCTAAACGAGAAAAAAATTCCTCAGCATAAAAAGGATTCACTCTTATTTTTATGCAAAAATAACGAAATTCTGTGGGCTATAGGTCTTGGAATTAGTGATAAAATAAAAGTAGATAAAAAAGTTACGCACAAATTAAGCTTCAAAGAAAGAGAGAAAAATTATGAACAATGTTAAACTATCTGATATAAAAGTTTTGATTGATGAAGAAAGTATTCAAAAACGGATTAAGGAAATTGCAAACGAATTAAACACAATATACAAAGAAGAAGAAGTCTGCGTGATATGCGTACTCAAAGGTGCTGTTATGTTTGCAACGGACTTAGTAAGAAATCTTACAATGCCGCTGACCATGGAATTTATAAGACTGTCCAGCTATGGCAGTTCAACTGTTTCCAGCGGAAAAGTTAATGCCGTAGAAATAAAACTTCCGGATCTTAACAATAAAAATGTAATAATTATCGAAGATATTGTTGATACAGGCCTAACTGCAAAGTTCTTATTGGATTTTATTGCGGCCAATTTCCATACAAAATCAACAAAATTCGTAACACTTCTTGATAAAAAAATATCAAGAAAAACTGATATTGAGCCTGATTACTATTGTTTTGATATAGACGATAAATTTGTTGTTGGCTACGGACTGGATTACAACGATTTATTCAGAAATTTAAGATTTATCGGGTATGCAGACAAATCTCTGCTTGGATAATCTTGCTTTTTTAACAAAATATGATAGAATTGTTTAGTAAATAAAATATTGGAGGTTGGGATGGCATCTATAAAAGAAGCGTATGATAGCACGATGAAAGAAGCTTTTGCCGGCATAAAAGTATTTTTATGGGCAATACCTTTATATATCGGAATGTCCGGTGAAAGTATTTTTAGCAAACTTATAGGTATAGTTGCGGCAATTCTTTTGTTTGGACTATGCATTACACTAGCGAATAACGTAGTTACAAAAAAACCGACCATTGTTCCGGGGGTAAATTTTATTGAAATGCTTATAAATGCGGGGCTTGCTATACTTTGTTCTATTCCTTATGCACTTGTAGGCTATCTTGTATACTGGGGATTTACCTTTATCCAAGTACCGAGTCCGACATGGAACGATACAATACATATACTGGGCGGACTGTTAGCAGCAGCGTTTCCATTATCTGCTCTTGCTATTTTTGTAAGAAGAAAAAATCCTTTTGAAGTCCTTGATTTCAAGAAAATTTCATATGGCTATGGCGAAGTTTTTCTTGATTCTTCGTATTTTGTAGTAAAACTGACAATTGTGTCAATTTTTACAATTGGATTTTTGATTTATATATTTTATTTATTTATCGGATTTCAAAACTCCTTGTGGACATATCTTATGTCAGCAGTTGCTGTTTTTTACGCATTTTTAGGCGCAAACTACTTGGCTCAAATTAGCGAAGAAATATACACCTTCCCTGAAAATGAAGCTAATAAAAAACGTGAAAAAGAAGAAATTGATAAAATTCTTACAACCCACGAAGAAAAGTAATTCTTGAAATTAAATAACTTTGTATTACAATTAAGTAAAAGTTATAACCTAGCGGTATCGTCTAGTGGTTAGGACGGGAGATTCTCATTCTCCAAACAGGGGTTCAATTCCCCTTACCGCCGAATAAAATAGCCTTGGCTCTTGCCATAGGCTATTTTATTTTGCAAGTATAGTGTCAGTTGAGAACCCCTGCAAACCGTCAGGGTTGCAAGGGGTTCAGCGAGGAGCGAGCAGAGTGCGAAGCCTTGACCGCAAGATATGAAGTATCGTAGCGGGCAAGCGGAGACACGTTTAATGCGAGCGACTCAAGACAATTCCCCTTACCGCCGCCAAAATAGGAACTCTTTTGAGTTCCTTTTTTGTTGACGGTTGTAGAATTGTACCAAGAAAAATTTTGTTGAAAATTTTTCTTGGGTTAGCTCTGCATACTTATCTGTATGGTTCGGATTTCACATCCTCACCTACAGCTAAGCAAATTTCCCTTACTGCCGGTTAATTTCAGACTCTCTTATTTGTGTACCCTATATGTACCCTAATATTTTCCAGAAAAGTAGGTCGGCATTGCTATGCCGACAGAAAAATATAATGTCGGGATGGCAATCCCGACCTACTCTCTTATTTGCCGTGTGCCTTATATGTACCTTTTTATTTTACTTGCGTTGGAAGTTTGTATTTTTACCCTACACGCACCCGCTTTATATTTTTATATTTATGCAGAC
The DNA here is from genome assembly GCA_900320675.1 of uncultured bacterium. GTDB lineage: Bacteria > Cyanobacteriota > Vampirovibrionia > Gastranaerophilales > Gastranaerophilaceae > UBA1221. Next base: position 42 of record ONTD01000105.1, on the reverse strand, counting down.
TTCATCATATATTGAATTATTTTTATAAGCTTGTTATAATAT
>ONTD01000046.1 GCA_900320675.1 uncultured bacterium | reverse complement strand
TTTTTCATCATATGATCAGACATTACCTTTGAAATAGATATTTTTAATTGTTCAACCTGAGCCCTAAATGGAGATATTACACCAATTGACACAGGGGTTTCAGGATTTTTGCGCTCGTCTTCTACAACTATATCGTACAGACGTTTTACAAGAGCTTCTATCTCCGGAAGGTTCCTTGTAGCATCACTATCAACCTTACCATCCGGAACAACAACCGTTTCCAGCACTCTTTCTTCACCTACATCTTTTTTCATTATACGAATTCTTCCGCCGTAAAACTCACGATTAGAAAATTCAATAACAGGCGGCAAACTTCTAAAGTGTTCATCAAGCATTACAGAATTTAGTGAATAATAATCTGCCAAATCAAACATAGAATTTGTTCTAAAACGCCACATTAACTGATATTTATCAGGAATTCCGTATTGCGCAAGGAACGATTGCTCCTTTGCCTTCTCCAAGAACGAAAGATGAGGCAACTGCTTATCATCACCCACAATAACCGCACGTTTTGCCCTGAATAATATAGGGAAACAACTTGCTATATCGCATTGAGATGCTTCATCGATGATTGCTACGTCGAACATTCCCGGCCTTAACGGCATAGAACCCGACACTGCGTATGTAGTTACACACCAACACGGAAATGCTTCCAAAAGCGGCTTAAAATCTTCCGTTTCAAGTATTTTATTTTGTTTATTTTGGCTTCTGTTTAAAATAGATTTTGCGTGAACTTTTAACCTATTACGCTTAATTTGGTCTCGCAGCAACTCTTTTAAGCTTTCTCTGCGTCGACCTTTCAAAATATTTATTGCCAATGGTTTTTGTTTTTTCTTCATCTGTCTGATTTGTTCAGACAACACATGGAGATTACCGGTTTTTTGGATATCTGATTCGATTTTTCTTAACTTCCACAACATAGCGGATACTTCTAATTCAGATTTTAATCTGCCTATGTTTTCGTAATCAACATCAAAATCTTTCAGTTTCAAAATCTTCTTTAATTTTGAGATACTGCTAAAGTTTGCAATATTTGCAAAAAATCCGGTTTTTTCCATATTTTTTTCTAATGTGTCAATAACACCTAAAATACTTTCTATTTCAGATTTTTTAAGTATTGACTTTATGAACTCACGGTTTCCGAGAGATTTTTCCTGCTCTTCAACTTCATGTGATAAATTTGTCCAGCTGTTTTCGAGTTTAATAATTTGTTCACTTTTACTTTCGTAATCTCTTATTAAATCTATATGTTCTTTCATATCGTCAGAGCTTACAAAAAGACTATCTTCAAAATCATTATCAATATCAATTTTCCCGTTTAACAAATCGTTAAGCTGATTGCTCAATTGTTTTTGATAATTTAAACGCCCTGCCCTAAGTGCTAAAAACGGAGCTCCCAATGAATTTAATCTATCTGCAACAACATCAACCGCTTTATCCATACGGGATGCAACGAGAACCGTTTTGCCGTTAGCAATTAAGTGAGCCACAAGATTAACAATTGTCTGCGATTTACCTGTCCCCGGAGGTCCTTGCACTGCAACAAACTTATTATTTTCAATATTTTTTATAACCTGTTCCTGCGAATCACTTAATGATAAAGGTGTAATCGGATAGAAATCCGCAATCGACTTCATATCTTTGATAGGAGCAGATTTTTCTTTGGACATTGCGTACTCTTCGTTTATAACGTTTAATGAAGTTTCTCTATATATCCCACTCGGTTTTTCCGCTATCTGAGTCAGCTCATGGAGCACTCCTGCTGTAACCGAAGGACGTTTGGTTAAAATTATTGCTGCCTGATTTGTTAAATTAATTTTTTCAAGCTTTTTTGTCTGCTTTTGTTTGTTCTCTTCTGAGGAAATAATTTCTTCTATATTCTCACCGTCAATTTTTTCGCTATAAAAATCTTCCTCATCATCTTTTGACAAATTATCTTCATCAACATTATTTTCATCACTAATATTTATATCTATTTCCGGAATAATAGACTTCAAAGTTGTCAAAAATACATCCATAGATTCCTGAGTAATAGGGAGAGTCGGAACAACTTCCAACAAACCTTCTAATAATGAGTCTACTTCATCATCATCATCACTTTTTTTCATTAAAGCTGTTAATGCCCCGGTATTAAGAGAAAGCACCTCTTCTTGAGGGATACAATTTATATTTACACCATTTCTTTCCAGATGGCACGGCAAATATAGAAGCGGTGTAAGAAACTCGCTTGCCCTTCTGTTTTTTGAATTTTTACCGACTAAAAATAAATACCCATATATCAAATATTTATCTTTTACAGAGTTATTTGAAAGAGTCATAAGTTCAGTTAACTTTGTGTCGCTGCCGTCTAATCGCAAAAAATCCTCATCACTTGTCAGAAGACTTTCTTCGCCCTTGAGGAATATCCATTTATTATCTTTATCTCCTTTCAAATTTCTGAAAGTAGAACTTTGTACCTCTTCTCTGACACAATCATGAAGATACAGGCTCAATTTCTTTATAAAACTGTTATTGAATGCCGAATTAATTGCTTTTGTCGCTTCTTGTAACATAACTTTTTCTATGACCTCTTAAAATTAAAATATTGTATATAATAGCATTTTACGCTAAAATAAGCAATATGGAAATCCTCAATTTAAATGATAAAGATAATAAACTATTCTACATTGGCGGCGTAGTGAGAGACGAAATCCTTAATGCAGAGAGTTTCGACGTAGATTTAACATACGAAGGGAATGCCATTGAATTTGCTAAAAACATTAAAGGACTAAAAATATTAAAAGTTAATGAACCTTTTGGAACGGTAAGAGTTTTGATTAAAAATAAAGAGGTCGATATAGCTTCCACAAGAGCTGAAAAATATGAAAGAGCAGGGCATCTGCCTACCGTAACAAAAATAGGATGCAGCCTTAAAGAGGATGTATTAAGAAGAGATTTTACGATTAATGCTCTTGCAAAAAATGTTCATACCGGCGAAATAATTGATTTCACAGGCGGACTTAGTGATATAAAAAATAAAACAATAAAAGTTCTTCACGATAACAGTTTCATTGATGATCCGACAAGAATTCTCAGAGCATTAAAGTTTGCCGTACGTTTTAATTTCAAATTGGATGAACATACAAAACTTCTGCGCGATAACTATCTAAAAAATATAAACTACGATATGAGTTTTAAACGATTAAAAAAAGAGTTAATTGAAACTTTTAACTTGAATTCGCAAATTGCATATGAAGAATTCATTAATGCTGAAATTTATAAACTTGTAACCCCAAAAGAAGCCTCTCTTGCAAAAATTAATATCGAGAACTTTATTGATAAATATAAAAAATTGATTAACCCAGACAATATATGGCTAATATATCTCGGAACGATTGAAGATTTATCAAATCTTGAATTAACAAAAGAAGAACAAAAAATAATCAACGATTACAATACAATAAAAAACTCTCAACCAAAGAACGATTATGAAATATATAAGCTATTTGAAAGCCTCAAACCGGAAAGCGTTCTATTATACGGAATAATGGTAAACGTAGAAATAGCCGAACGATATTTGAGCAAATTGAAAAACATTAACGTTAACATTACCGGCAAAGACATAAAGGGCCTAGGAATTCCGCCGTCTTCAAAATACAATAATTGCTTTGAATATATACTTAAAGAAAAATTAAAAAATCCTAAACTATCTTATAAAGAAGAATTAGCACTTGCTAAAAAGTTTTTCGAAAAAGAATAATTATTTACCTAACCGAACTTTAAACATTTTGACCTGTAAAAACACTTAAGAATCCTGCTTTTGTACCACACAAAACATTGAACTCTTTGAGTGCTTTAATATAATATTGAGAAAATTTTATATTTTAAGTATATTTTTGCTATGAAAACAAATTGTATCCTTGATTTTTCATACAAATATTCCGCAAATAAAATAATGCATCCGACTCAACATATCTTTGATTTTTATTCCGTTAAGGATAATGCCAAACTCGGCACTTTAGTTTGCCATAAATCCGAGTTACAAATAAGACCAAATTATGATGGTAAAGTTTTAGCAATCGATTTTTTAGAAGTTACAAACAGAAATCAAGGTTTAGGGACAAAGATATTAAAATTTGCGGAAGAATATAGTAAACAAATTGGTTGTAAAGGGTATATGACAGTAAAAGCGGATGGCACCTTCATGCCGGAAAGAATTCCGCACATTTTTTATCGCAAATATGGGTTTTCAACATTAGAGAAAAAAACAGATAAAAAATTGGATAAATTTATAAGACAAAAAACGAATGCCACAAAAAAGGATTTTCCATGCCTATTAATGCATTACCCTAATGTACCTAAAAATCCGACAAGAAAAATTCTCTCATTTGTAAAACAATTATTAAAAAACATTTAGTCGTGTAGTTATGTAGGATGGGTTGAACATTTACATTCAACCTATCCCTACCTGACTAAACCTTGCCGAATAATCATTTTAATCGCTCAAATAAAATGTCCTGTTAAACTATAAC
>ONTD01000148.1 GCA_900320675.1 uncultured bacterium | reverse complement strand
TTGTAACCCGTATATGTTTTATTCCAACATCAACATCATTTATTATCGCATTTTTATACCTTTCCCTAACGCTTTGTTCAAAATGAGCTTTTCTTGCTTCCGGAGATACATCTTCTAATATCTGTTGATATATTTGTCCTGTATCGAGATTTATGCCCGGGATAGGAGCGTGCGCTAATGTTACATCATCTGCCATTAAAGGGGGATTAAATATTAACGGGAGCAGAAATATTATCGTCCCGATAATGGCTGCGTTCAGCGCCAATCTCGCTGTATTCTCAGTATTCTCTCTGTATAGATCTAGAGTATCCATTTTATCACCTGCTTATTGTGGGGGTAACCGGATACCTTTTTTATTTAAGAGTGGTGTGGGGCATAACACTCATCGAAGATTATATTATCTTCTACTACTATTGTAACATATTTTTACAATCCCCGCAATCCCAAAACTGGTAAGGATTTACAAAACTAAATAAGGTATTTTTAACACTTATTGTAAAGAAATATTAATCAATATTAACAGGTTCTCTAAGTATTTTATCAATTGCCTCGCGAGCAATAAATACAAGTGCTTCCGGAACATTGGAAATAATTGTGAATTGTCTTAATACGTCAACCACACGCTTAAATGCTCTAACAATATCACCTTCCCCGATATCAATTTGCTCTGATATATATTCCCACTCAGAACCCTCAACCCAAAGTTCAATTAAAGAGCTAAAGTATGGGTTTATGTAGCACGGAGCTTCAACATGGTTATAATTTTGTATTTTTTCAATTTTTCTTCTTATATCCCTGATTTTATTAAGCGTCTTTCTGACAGGCTCTGAAAACGGGATATATGGCACATCAATCCTTAATTCTTCTGTAGTAATGGCGCAGATTACTCCGGCAAGTTGAGATGGTGTTAAATTTTCAAGGAGATGTGAGTTTATAATCTCTGCAATAAATAACTCATTTTCTGAACGGATTTGTGCCGTCATTACACCGGAATCAGTCGGATAATCATCTTTTAGATAACCAAACTCATAAAGAACATCTCTATGCGATAAAAAATTATTCCAAAATATATCCCGCTGGCGTTCAATCTCTTTTTCCAACTTGTGTTTTTTGACCAAAATTCTTTCGGAAACTTCAATATTCTTGGTGTGCTTTTTATACAATTTACAATTATCACACTGGTATGTATGCATTTTTTCAAGCATTAGTTTTGTTTCTTTACCGAAGTTCTTAGCATCCTCTGAAAGCGGTCTGTTTTTTGAACGTTCCTGCTTACATATCTTTTTATAGGTTTGACGATTTTGAACATATATATGTCGAATTTTATCATATTCTTTTATGTCGGCATCAGACCTTTTAAACGGACATATAAATGCTCTTTCTTCAAGCTCTTTATCAAATGATTTATTAAGTGCAAGCAACGGTTGAAGCCTTGATCCTGAAGAAAAATAGCCAAAACTTTTTAAGATAAGCTCTTTAGCCTCATCCAACGAGAATCTTTGGAGTAAGTTTAACACCATTGAATAACTCGGAGAAAACCTGCTTTCTAATGGGTTAGCAGGACTTAGCACAAGTTCTGCAACTTCTTCGGGTTCTTGAAACATTGTACCAACAATTGTAACGTATCCGACTTCGTCCATTCCTCTTCTGCCGGCACGACCGGACATTTGCAGAAATTCGCTTGCAGTAAGCATTCTATGACCGGAATCGGTTCTTTTACTGGTAGAACTTATTACAGTAGATCTCGCCGGCATATTTATACCCGCTGCAAGGGTTTCTGTCGCAAACACGACTTTTATTAATCCTTTCTGAAATAACTTTTCAACAAGATTTTTCCAAGCCGGTAAAAGTCCGGCATGATGAGATGCAACACCTTGAATTAAATATTCAATGTGCTTATTATTCCAAAGATGCGGGTTTTCAGCAATATATTCATCAACAAATTGTTTTATCTGTGCCTGTTCACCATTTGTAACAAGATTTAAATCTGCGCATTTTTCCATCTGCTCATCACATTTTTTTCTTGAAAAAGTGAAGTATATTGCAGGAAGCATATCCTGTTCAGCCAGATTTTTCACAATATCTCTTACATATGACTTTTGCTTTTTACGTTTATTTCCCCATACTTTTTTTTCAGGCTTAATTTTTTTGTTTAACTGACCTGTAGGAGTAAACAAAGGCAAAATTCTATCAGGTTGAGAACTGTCAAAATAGTAAAATTTTAACGGTACCGGTCTAAAATCAGTATTAACAAGCTCAGTTTTTGAATGGACAGTATTTATCCAGTCGGTAAGCTCATCTGCATTAGCAACTGTAGCCGATAGCGCAATTATCTGAACATTAGTAGGACAGTATATTATACTCTCTTCCCAGACTGTTCCTCTCTGTTCATCATTCATATAGTGAACTTCATCAAGTACAACATATCTCACATCTTTTAAATTATCCGCAACAGCCCCGAAATTCGTACCATATAGCATATTTCTAAAAACTTCGGTTGTCATAACAACAATCTGCGCCGAACGATTTATTGAGGTATCTCCTGTCAGCAATCCGACTTTATCGGATCCGTATTTTTCTGAAAAATCATAGTATTTCTGATTGGAAAGTGCCTTTAAAGGAGTTGTATAGAATATTCTTGAACCATTTTCTAATGCTTTATGTATAGCATGCTGAGCTATAACAGTCTTACCGGCACCGGTCGGTGCGCATACCACAACGCTTTTACCTGCGTCTATATACCCACAGGCTTCTTTTTGAAAATCATCCAACTCAAACGGAAATTCGTACATCCCTATTCTCCTCAACTGTTATGTTGATTATAGCATAAAACTATTGACATAGGAAGGAATTTATCATAAACTGATTTCAAAGTTATATAGGAAAAAGGAAATTGAACAAACATTTCGGTAATAATATGAATATGATGGCTATGATGAGCATGCAGATGATGATGTGCGTGCCGACTTTAGCCTGCCGAATGTGATTGTTTCATATGTTATTAGGATAGGATAAAGCCGGCGAATGATTAAAAAGCTTCGACGGCTTTTTTATTGCGTGTATTAGATATTGAAACATAAGGAACAATTATAATGTCATATAACTTAAGCATTAAAGATAAAATTCAATCAAACATAAATTTTCAATCAGCTGCTCAAAATGCAGGGAAATTATCAAGAGATTTAACATCAAATCTTACAAAAAATCAGAGAATAATAGCTAAAATAATAAATCTTAAGGAAGGGGATTCCGGTTTATCACATTCAAGATTTGCTCAGGCAACATTGACAAATTGGGTACCAAAAGCAATATTTGCAAGAGGGATTGCAGATTTATCAGAAGTAACGTTTTTAGAAGTATGTGAAGGAGCCCTATTTTTCTACCTTCCGTCGCTATTTGGGGAATATATCTCAAGGCGAAAAATATTCGGGAAGGCATTACCTAAAAATTTACAAAAAGAGATATCAAAACCTGTAAGTGAAGTTTCAAAGTTAGGAAAAAATGCAAAAAACATACTGCCGGTAAAGGCAGCAATTGTAATGAGCTGCGCGGCTATCCCAGCAGCAGAGTATGCACTCAGTTTTGCTAAAAATTTATTTACGCTAAAAGTATTTAAACAGGCGGATTTTACAAGCGTTGCGAACCTAGATAAAGAAAAAAGAGGGGAAGATAAAGAAAAACAACAACGCGTCGAAAAAAGCTCGAAATCACATCTAAAAAAAGCCGCAAAATTTTCTCTTGCAGCATTTGCGTTAAGTCTGATACTTGGAACAGCCGGACAAAAAAGTAAAGCCGTATCCAAAGCCTGCGAATACTTCCTTAATCCGGGAGCAAAATTATATAACGGACTTGAAAAGCTTGGTATTAAAAATAAAAAACTTGAGAAATTTTTAAACAAATATGTAAACTTAGATTTTGCTCAAAAATCAGACGGCTCTCTTGCTCTGGGCAACGGACAATTAGCCGTTACAGTATTATCAGGAGTCGCAGGATATTTTGGTGCTGCAAAAGACAGAGGGAAACTTGATGTACAAGAGGTCGCAACTCGAGTACCAATAATAGCAGCGTACACAATTTTTGGAAGCACATTATTTGATACAGGCTTTAAAAAAATCCTTCACAAAGACAGAAAACATACAGAAATTTTGAAATATGACAAATCTGCTGAAGAATACACGGTAGCCGGCTTAAATGATATACCTGAGATTGCACGAAAATTAGTTAACGGGGACGAGAAATTACTGAAATCAAAAATTCAGGAATTATTCAAAGGAAAAGCGAAAATTTCATTAGTACCTTTCTTTTTCAGTCTTGGTGTAGTAGGAGCGGCACTATCCCTTGTAAGTCGTATTTGGACACAATACAGATACAATCATAATTTTAAAAACGACGAACAAAAATAAGTTATTTAAGCTTGACATAATGTTAGGTTTACCTTACATTTATTAAGCAAGGGACAATTATGGAAAATTTAAAGATAACATCAGGATTAGAAGATTATATTGAAGTGATAAGCAATATACTGAAGGCAAACGGGAAAGTTCGTGCGATTGATATTGCAAAAAACTTAAATGTAAGCAGGGCTTCAGTCAGTGAAGCATTAAAAAGGCTAAACGAGCTGGGATACATAAATTATGACAGGTATAGTTCAATAGAAATTACTAATAAAGGAGAGTTAGCAGCTCAATCCGTTATAAGAAGACATAATTTACTACATAAATTTTTAGCTGATATTCTCACTTTGAACGAGGATGAGGCGAACGGAAATGCATGCAAAATAGAACACGTTATCTCAAGTGAATTTATTGATAAGCTCGACAAATTTGTTAATTTTTATACTTCTAATACTGACTATTCAGAAAAATTTAAAGAATATTTAAATAAAAATTTAACTTAGCACTACTAAAATTATGTTTCCTACTTATTCAAGTACAAAAAGCATTTAACGTAATGTCCGTCAAAGATTTCTTTTTCATTAGGCGAACAGGATTTGCACACATCCATACAATTAGGGCATCTTGTGTGGAATTTGCACCCCTTAGGTAAATCAGTCGGAGAAGGTAAGTCCCCTTTTAATATGATTTGCTGGGCATTATCAGAGGTTTCAATTTTTGGGACCGCACTCAATAAGGCTTTTGTATACGGATGCTTTGGATTAGTAAATATTTGAATAGTCGAACCTAATTCAACAATCTCTCCAAGATACATAACAGCAACTCTATCTGCAAGGTATCTAATTACACTCATATCGTGCGTAATTAGTAAAAAGGTTAGCCGGTATTTATTCTTAAGCTCTTTTAATAAATTTATAATCTGAGCTTGAATACTCACATCTAGTGCACTTACAGGTTCATCAGCAAGAATAAACTTCGGATTAAGGACAAGAGCCCTGGCTATAGCAATACGCTGCCTCTGTCCGCCTGAGAATTCGTGCGGGTAGAAATTCAAAGACTCTTTATCCAACCCGACTTTTGAAATCGTATCGTATATAATATTGTATTTTTCAGCATCCGTGAATTTTGTATTTATATCAAGCGGCTCTTTCAAAATATCAACAATTTTCATTTTAGGGTTAAGGCTTGAATACGGATTTTGAAAAATCATCTGAGCTTGTTTTCTGTAGTCTTTAAGCTCCTTACTATCCATTTCCAGTACATTACGGCCTTCAAAGCAAACTTTGCCTGATTTTCCCTTTTCAAGACGAAGAATCGTCCTTGCAAGAGTTGATTTTCCGCATCCGGATTCTCCCGCTATAGCAAGAATTTCCCCGCTATTTATTTTTAAAGAAATGCCATTTACCGCACGTACAACCTGCTTTGCACCGGAAAAGGTTTTTTCGGTAACATATTCAACATTTAAATCGGTTATATCTAACAAAGTTTCTGCCATAAATCAATCTTATTATATTAAGGATTTTCACGCAATTGCATAAAAGAGTTATTTTATATTTCTCTTCTGCCTTCTAAAGCTCTTGCGATTGTAATTTCATCCGCGTACTCTAAATCGGCTCCGACCGGTATACCAAAAGCAATTCTTGATATTTTAATACCAAACGGCTTAATTAATTTACTTAAATAAAGGCTCGTCGCCTCGCCTTCAACAGAAGGACTAAGCGCTAATATGACTTCTTTTACCCCTTCATCCGTTAAACGATTTAATAACTCCTTGATTCTTATATCATCTGCGCCGATGCCGTCCATAGGAGATATTAACCCTTGTAATACGTGGTATAAACCGTTATATTCATTTGTTTTTTCTATCGCAATTAAATCTTTGGTTTCCGCTACGACGCATATTGTAGAACGGTCTCTTCGCTCTGAACTGCAAATTTCGCAAGGGCTTGAAGATGAAAGATTAAAACAAATTTCACAAGTTCTGGTATTTTCTTTTGCTTCAACCATACTTTGAGCAAATTTTTGCACCTCACTCAATGGCATTCTAAGCAAATAAAAAGCCATCCTTTGTGCAGACTTAGGCCCCACAGAAGGAAATTTTTGAAACTGCTCAATTAATGTTGCAATTGCCTTTGGATATATCATTAGAATAAGCCCGGAATATTTATACCGCCTGTAGCTTGCTTCATTTTAGCTTCCATTTCTGCAGAAGCTTTTTCACTTGCTTGGTTTATCGCAGTAGAAATAATATCTTCTAACATTTCAATGGTATCAGTATCAACTGATGACGGATTTTCTGAATTAATAGCTTCAGGAGATAATTTTATAGATTTAAATCTGCCTTGCCCGTCGCAGGTAACTTTAACCGCGCCGCCCGCAGCTTCTCCCACAATCTCCATTCTGGCAAGTTCTTCTTGTGTAGATTTAAGCTTAGCTTGAACATTTTGAGCCTGCTTCATAATTTGCATTATATTCATAAGTTATCCTCCTAATCAAAATAATATACATGATACACATTTTACGAAATTTATTATACAATAAAAATATGCAGAGTAAAACTTATGTATCCGAATCTTTAAAAAACGGCAAATTAATGCGTTGGACATTCATGCCGCTTAGAGTCTATATTTCGCCTATGAAATTTTATTCAAAGCAGGGGCAGGATTACAAATATAATGCGCTGGTAAAAAAAGCACTCAATGAGTGGCAGCGTGCTACAAAAGGCAAAGTGTCGTTTACGATTGTAAATAATCTTTTGGAATCGAATATTAATATTGAGTGGAAACGTGTTGAAAGAGTTGCACTCGGATATTGTCAGTTTAATCATGATCCAAATAACAGATTATACGACGTTGAGGTATATATAGGATTAACCGACGGACTTATCCATCGTGATTACGACGATGAAAGTGAAGTTTATCATACAATTTTACACGAAATAGGGCATGCAATCGGGCTTGGACATAGCCCTTATAAAACCGATATCATGTATACTCCGCACCAAAAAGGAGTTCACTCTGTTTCACAGGGCGACGCTTTAACTGTTAATTGGCTATATAAACTCCCTCAAGGGGCAACTCCAAATGAGATAGCTTCAAGATACGGAGTCGGAGGAAGTAATATTGATGAAGTTATCTCAAAAGTTATGGAAAAATCCGCTCCAAGTGAATTTGAAAAAGTTAAAAGCTCTATAAAAGTCAAACGAAGAGACTTGCTTGAAGAAAACGAAAATATAGGACTTTTACAAAGATATCATCTCTCTTTACAAAACATTTCAATCTCAGACAAAGCTCAGGACTTTTTCAAAAAAAACGCTGCTAACAAGGACAAAGAATGAAGATTTTAATTATCGGTAAAGGTCAAATGCTTGCAAACCTAATTAGAGGCGCAATGCTTGCTAATTGCGAAATTGCCGGAATATTAAGATATGAGAACCTGTACCTTTCACCGTTTATGCTATTTTTACATGATATGTTTACACACTCTCCTGAGCTTACTCTCATAAAAAATCACAAGTTAACCGACTTAAAATTCAAATCAGCTAACTCCGATAAATTAAAAAATTTTATTATAAAAAACAATATTGACGTGTTAATGGTTGGCACGTGGTCTGAAAAAATAAAAAAGGATATATTTAATTCCCCGAAAATTGGCACGATAAATGTTCATCCTTCTCTGTTACCAAAGTATAGAGGTCCGAATCCATATTTACAAACAATATTAAACGGAGAAAAAACTTCCGGCGTTACATTTCATTTGATGACGGATAAACTCGATGCAGGTCCTATATTAGCTCAAGAAGAAGTTGAAATACTTCCTACGGATACAGGAAAAGAATTAAGGGACAGAACAGTGTTTAAGGCTCGTTTGCTGTGTGAACATTTGCTCAACCAACTAAAACAAGGTTGTGTTGATACTATTTGGCAAGATGAAGATAAAGCAACCTATTTTAAAGATATTGAGCCTGAAACAATGACACTTGATTTTAAAAATGAGACTTCTGACGAAATATACAGACATATTAGAGCATTTTACCCTTTTAGACCTACGTATATTGATGACGGTAATAATTTT
>ONTD01000190.1 GCA_900320675.1 uncultured bacterium | reverse complement strand
TTATTTTCTTCCTGAAGCTTTTCAACACGTTCAACAACTTCATCAAAATGAGCCTTAAATTTTGCACAAAGTTCATCCGTAACAGCAGTTTTACTGTTCACGAAATTAAGTGCGGATTTAGAAACAACACACTCAATACGTCTTGTACCGGCAGCAATCGCACTTTCAGAAACTATTTTTATAAACCTCAAATCTTTTAATTCTCGTGCATGTGTTCCTGCACAGAACTCTTTTGAAATACTCTTTCCGTCTTTTTCAATAGAAACAACTCTGACATTATCGCCGTATTTTTCGCCAAATAATGCAGTCGCACCGGTAAGTTTAGCTTCATCAATACTCATTACCTTTGTATCAATCTTGTAACCTTCACCAATCCACTTGTTCATCAAATCTTCAGTTTTCTTAATTTCTTCAGGCGTCATTGCTCTTGAGAAAGTGAAGTCAAATCTCATACGTTCTTCATCAACATAAGAACCTGCCTGTTTAACTTCGTCTCCCACAACATTTATCAATGCAGCCTGCAACAAGTGTGCAGATGTATGATGAACTCGAATTTCTTCTCTGCGAGGAATATCAATACATGCTTTGACAGTCTCTCCGATTGTAATATCTCCGTTAAGAATTGAACATCTGTGAACATATAATTCATTTACCTTAAAAGTTGTAAGGACTTCAAGTTTTAGGTTATCGTTTTCAATATAACCGCTATCGCCTACCTGACCGCCACATTCCGCATAGAAAGGAGTTTTGTTTAACACAACATCAACATACCCTTCGCCCTCAATAGTTGCAAGGATTTTTGCATCATCGCATTGATTTTTTTCATATCCGATGAATTCAGTAGAACCGACTTCCTGTTCCACTTTTGCATATTTCATATCACCTGTAACAGAAATCTTTGCGGTGGCTGCCTTTGCTCTGTCTTTTTGTTCTTGCATAGCAGCTTTATACCCGACTTCATCAACATTTAAGCCGTTTTCCTGAGCAATTTCCTTTGTCAATTCAAGAGGAAATCCAAATGTATCATAAAGTTTAAATGCGCTTTCACCGTCAATATCTTTTTTGTCGTTAATAAATTCTTCAAGAAGTTTGTAACCTCTATCAAGGGTTTTGCCAAATCTTTCTTCTTCTTTCTTTATTGTATCAATAACTTTTTGTTTATTTTTTACTAATTCAGGATAAGCTTTGCCATAATTATCTACGACGACATCAACAAGCTTATACAAGAACGGCAATTCCATTCCGAGGATCTTACCGTGTCTTAAAGCACGACGTAAAATCATTCTGAGAACATAACTTCTGCCTTCATTCCCCGGAATTACACCGTCAGAAATCAAGAATGTTACGCATCTTGCGTGGTCTGTTATAATACGTAAAGAAACATCCGTCTTCTCTGATTTTTTATACGGAACGCCGCTCATTTCGGAAACTTTATCCATAATAGGTTTCAATAAATCAGTTTCAAAAGTAGATGCAACACCTTGGCATACCATTGTAATACGTTCTAATCCCATGCCGGTATCGACGTTTTTGCTATCCAAAGGTGATTGATTACCTTCTTCATCTTGATATAATTCAGTAAATACCAAATTCCAAATTTCAACCCACCTGTCGCATTCACAGGTATCTATTCCGCAATTTGGGTGTCCGCAGCTATACTGTTCACCTAAATCATAGTGAATTTCGGAACAAGGTCCGCAAGAACCTGATGCCCCCGGAGGTCCCCAAAAGTTATCTTTTTTACCTTTACGTTTAATTCTTTCTGCCGGAACTCCGACGCTTCTCCAAATTTCAAATGCTTCATCGTCGGTTTCGAAAATTGTTATCCACAATCTGTCTTTATCCAACTTTAAAACTTCCGTTACGAATTCCCACGCCCACGGAATAATTTCTTTTTTATAATAATCACCGAAAGAGAAATTCCCCAACATTTCAAAGAAAGTATGGTGGCGAGGGGTTCTTCCTACATTTTCGATATCGGAATCTTTACCGCCGGCTCTTGCACATTTTTGACAAGAAGTTGCTCTGGCGGGTTCGTAAGGACAAGGTTGAATTCCTAAAAATATAGGTAAAAACTGAAGCATTCCGGCAGTAGTAAGCAGCACTGTCGGATTATCCGGCACAAGGCTTGAACTCTCAACAACCGTATGCTGATGCTTATCCTTAAAATAATTTAAATACAAATCTCTAATCTCGTTTCCGCCTAGCATAATATATAATTCCTCTTTCTCATTTTATTATAGCCAATAATCGGCATACAAATCTACCTGACTTTATGCGAATACAATCGCAATAATAATTGTATATTAAACATGCTTTCCATGCAAATGACCGAATAATTACC
>ONTD01000075.1 GCA_900320675.1 uncultured bacterium | reverse complement strand
TGTGCAATTTCTCTAATCTTTATTACAAATTCTTTTGAGTATTCCCTAAAGTCAGTAAATATTTTATACTCCAATTCCGTTGATTTGAATTTTGCTGAAAGAACGTCATCTTCGTGTTTCTTTAATTCTTCCGTAATAAATCTTTCTCCGTTTGAAATTGTTTGTTTTCGGATGTAATTTTGAGGTACAAGATTTAAATAGGAGTTTGTAACTTCTATGAAATACCCGAAAACTTTATTATAAGAAACTTTTAAGTTCTTAATACCTGTTTTTTCACGTTCTTCTTCCGCAAAGGTTTGAAGCCAATTTTCTCCGCCTGTTAACAAATCTCTAAAATAATCTAATTCTCCGCTGACGCCTTCTTTTATTATTCCTCCGTCTTTGATTAACATTGGCGGATTATCTGAAATTGTTCTTTCAATGAGTTCTGCAAAGTCGATTATCTCATTACGGTAGCTCTCAACGGAAAGACAAGGATTGTGGGTTAAATTTGCCGCAATATCAAGCAGTTCCGGTAATTTATTTAACGACTCTTTTAAACTTAAAAAGTCTCTTGGAGATGCGGAACCGTTACTCATTCTCGTTGATAAACGCTGTATATCATATATTTTTTCAAGTACATCAATTAAATCTTTTCGGACTGTAGTTTTTTCTACAAGTTCTGATATGCAGTTTTGTCTTGTGATAATTGCCTCAATGTTTTTTAATGGCTGGCATATCCAGTTTCTGAGAAGTCTTGCTCCCATATTGGTTTTAGTTTTGTCTATTGCCCACAGAAGAGAACCGTATTTTGATTTTTCTCTGAGAGTTTCTGTTAACTCCAAATTCCTTCGTGTACTTCTGTCTAAAATCATAAATTCAGAAAGCTCATAGGTTTCAATACGTTCAAACTTAGGTACATTATCTTTCAATGTTTCCCAAATGTACGCTAATAAAGCTCCGCCGGCACGAAATCCTGTTTGATATTTCGAAAACCCGAAGGCCTCAAGACTTGAGGCTTCAAATACCGCTTTAAGATTATTTTCTGCAAAATTCAGATCAAAGACGTTTGAAGGGATTTTAGAACAGTTATAAAGTTTTTGAATATCTTCCGGCAAATCTATTTTTTGTTCAGGCACAATCTGAAATGGCATAACTTTTTGGTTAATAGCAGGTGCAACAATTTCGACCGGATTAATTCTTGCGAGTTCATCCATAATTAAATCGATAGGAGCCTGAGTTACCTTAAATTCACCTGTCGAAATGTCAGCATAAGAAAAACCGTAAATTCCGCTTTTAGTATCCTTAAAAAGTGCACAGATGTAATTATTGGAATTTTGTTTAAGATAATCACTTTCCGTTAAGGTACCGGCAGTAATTACACGAGTTACTCCACGTTTTACGAGACCTTTTGCAAATTTGGGATCTTCTAACTGCTCGCATATAGCTATTCTGTAGTTTTTTTCAACCAATTTTTCAAGATATGCTCCGATAGCTTTTGCGGGAATACCAGCAAGCGGAATTCTACCGTATGTAGCTCCTGCATCTCTGCCTGTTAGGGTAAGCTCGAGTTCTTTTGAAAGTGTAACAGCATCTTCAAAAAACGTTTCATAAAAATCGCCCAGCCTGTATAATAAAAGTGCTTCAGGATTTTCTCGCTTAACCTTTAAATACTGCTGCATAACAGGAGTTAGCTTTTCTATATCCAAATCGTGTGTATTAATGTTATTGATTTCATTCTTTGTCATAGCTATAATAGAATTATAACATGAACTGAGGATTTTGAATATGGGATGCTTAAAAAAAGTAATTAATTCTATTATATTAGCGCTTGCTATTATCGGATTTTTTTCGATTGGCGGAAAAGATTGGGTTGTAAATTTGTGGAACAATCATATGGGTAAATCGCCTCAAACGATGTTGGAAAAAGCTCAAAAAGTCGGAGATTTTTCGCAAATTAATGAAGAATATGAGATAGAAAAAGCAAGCGGCATGCTTGGTTATAACGGGGTGTTGGCTGAACATAATGCAACCGGTCAAAAAATGATTGTGGTTGATGACAGTAAAAAACCGATATTAACCAAAGATGATATAATATCCGGTGAAATAGAATCTAAGATCAAATCAAGCCTAGGGAAGATTAAATATCAATCGTTAGGGGTTGAAGAATTTGAAATTGTAAAGCACGGTACAATGTATTCTTACGGTAAATCAGTTCCTTATGCCAGATTTAATGCTAAAATAACAAGATTTCCTGTAGGCGGGGTTAGCGGTGTTGTTGCAGTTACGGATAATAGTAAGGGCGAAGACAGAATCTTAATATCAGTTAATGAAAAGAATAAGTATTCACAACTCCTTGCAGAAGAATTTTTTAAGAAGATAAGATAAGTATTTACTTAGATTCTTCTTATGATATAGTGATAATACGATAAGCCGAAGTGGTGGAATGGTAGACACGTGCGTTTCAGGTGCGTATGGAGAAATCCGTGGGGGTTCAAGTCCCCCCTTCGGCATTAATTTAAAAAGATTGAGGACATA
>ONTD01000067.1 GCA_900320675.1 uncultured bacterium | reverse complement strand
TGAACTGCCAAATCTTGGAATGTGTAAAGAATTCTGACAACAGTACCAAACAAACCTAAGAACGGAGCAACCCCGCCAATTGTACCTAATATTGTCAAATGTTTTTCTAATTTTCTTGTAGCAAGGGCAATAGAAATATCAAAAGCTCTTGAAAATCCGCTTTTCTGTTCGGAAAATATTCTTGCAGCTTCTTCCACAACTTCGCCGACAACGCCGCCGCAGTGAATTGCAATATTCTGCACACCTTGCAGATTGTTATTAGCTAATTCTTTTTGAATTCTGGGTATCAAAACCTGAATATCACGTTTGTTTTTGTTGTATACAGAGCATCTTTGCAATACAACTTGAACAACAAGAATTGCACACACCAAGATCGGCAAAAGTACCGGCCAATCCATTTTAATCGAGTTCCATAAAAGTTCCATAGTTTTTAATCCTCATTTATTTATCTGATACATTATTGACTAATATTTTGTAGCACCGAATACGTTATAGTCAAACGTAAACTGAATATCTATACTTGAGTTTTTATACTCAACAGGAAGCGGTTTAAACGGAGCTGTTAATTTTACCGCATCTAAAGCAGCCTGATCAGCGCTCGGTAATCCTGATGACTTGAATACGCTGCAAGACAACAATCTGCCATCCTTTGCAATCTTAAATAAAAGAACTACACGTTTGCTTTCATTACCCTTTGGCGGATTCCAATTCATCTTAATACGACGTTGTAAATCTCTCATATAAGGTCCGAAATCAGGTTCTTTAATAGCATCAATTCCCGGACGTCCGTTAGGGTTACCCGGTCCCGGATTTCCACCGCCGGTACCGCCGCCGCCAAGTTTTGTACCTGTACCTGAACCGGTACCGTTACCTTTGCCGGTAGGAGACAATGACGGAGCCGGAGCAAATTTTCCGGTTCCTGAACCTGAAGAAGACCTGCCGCTAGGCGAACCTCCGTTTGCAGCAGTACCGTTACCGCTTACAGGACCTGTAGCATATGAGCCTGATTTCGTTCCGCCGCTTGGAACAGGTACTTGAAATGCCGATGTAGGCTTAGTGGTAGCTTTAGGTGTAAGTGGCGGCTTAATTGAAGGTTTTGCAGTAGGCGGATTTGGTTTTGCCGGCTGTTTAGCCTTCGGAGCCGGAGTTTCCTGAACAGGAGTCGGTGCCGCTTTTGTAAGTTTATCAATTAAAGACGGAGTCTTTTTAGTTTTTGGCGATTGTTTAGGCTGCTGCTGAGCCTGAGTAGGTCGTTTTGCAGGAGCCGCAGGTGCCGATGGTGATTTTGACGGAGAAGATGGCGCAGGAGACGGCATAGAAACCTGTCTGGTCGGATCGTGATGACCGCCTGCTCTCGAATTAATATCCGCTCTATACGGAGTATTTTTATTTATCGGTGTATCTTCTTTATCCACCAAAACAAATTGGATATCATTTAATTTAGGTTTTGGTTTTTGTGCCAAAGGTACAATTATACCGAGCCACAATAAAACTACAGACAAAATCCAAGCAAATATAACCACCCCGATATGGATTAACACGGATAAAACAAAAGCTTTTTCCATGGACATACTTTCGCGGTCTTTTCTAATAACTGCAGGCAGAGTAAACCCTCTGTTATCAGTAAGTTCTTGCTCTTCTAAATTGTCCGGATATTTACTTAAAATTGACATTGTATTTCCTTATCAACTTTCCCCTCATCAACTTTAACATAATTCTATTCTAAAACAAAAATAAAATTATCACCCGACTGTCTAGTAATTTGAATTATACATCTCGGGATTTACTGTTATCGGCTGGGTTAAAACCAGCGTCATAGGAGTTGTAACAGGAATATTTACGTCTGCACCGCCTTCTTTTTCCGCATCATAACCGAACAACTTTCCTTGTTTGTTATCGTTTTTTATTATTGCAGAAATCGGAACTTTTATTCCGTAAGGGGTAGTTAACTGTGTAAATCTTAAAAGTAATTCGCCGTTAGATTCATTTTTAGCCTTAGAAACATTAATTACACTGCCAATTAAAACACTATCAACAGGGGCAACCAAATTCCCGTTATAATAGAAGTCTTCGCCCGTAACCACAGTAACAGTCTGTCCCAGATACAAATGGTTAGATGAAATAGGCGTAGTAACTATAGTTTGCAGAGCTTGCCCTGCAGGAACCGTAACAACTGCATTTTTTGCAGTCATAGGTGCCGCCGAACAAACCGGTAAAACCTTAACTATCGGACTGAACATCAAGGCAATGCTTATGGTTAGCAATGATATTATACGTTTCTCCATAGGGTATACCTTTCTTGAGAATTACACATATCCTGTTTAACTCTATACCATACATTGTATTAAGATTTAAGTATTTTGTCAATTATTTAAGGAGTAATTGTGTGGGTAATTTCAAGAGGTTTTGTCAATACAATAATTCTATCTTCTCCTGAAAGAATTAGGGCATGTTCGCCCATTCTTCTTTCTCTTCCCGGACGCACCTGAAGAGTTGTATTCATCCCGATATTACGCTGATAATGCGGCATCTTTCGCCAGACAGCAGGAGCGGTCATTTCCCCGCCAATCATATTTCCGTTTGAAGAATATATATATCCTTCCATCGGCATTTCATAGTCATCGGGCAAAATCATTTTTGTAATTTTGACCTTAAACGAAGAATTTGTACCGACAACTGGATCATGCACATCTTCCACATAACCGATAAAAGCCGTATTAACAGGAATTATATTTATATCATCAATATAAAAATCATTTGTGGATATAAATCTTGCCTTATAGCCGTTTTGGCAATACTGAGTTGAAATTTCCTGAGCGCTTTCAACCCCAATAAATGTGCCTTCAGGAAGGTTAATACCATTATATCCTCTTACATCAATATGTATAGGCTCAACTTCCTCTGCAACAACTGCCGAGCACAAAATCATAAAAACGGTAAACAAAAGTATTAATATATTTTTCATACAATTTATTATAATAGTTTTTTTCATATAATCAAACCTCAACCTCTTAGATAGTTTAACTACAAAATACTAACCGAGATTCATGACGGCACATTATAAAAAAACTTTATCTGAAATTGTAAAAATTTTACAAAAATTAATTATTATTTAAAACAAAAAGGCAAAATTTTCAAATTCTTTTTCTGATTTTGCAACCGATCTTCTCTTTGATTATCCGGTAATTCGTAACATTTAATACACCTTGCCTCATAAGTTTCATCTCCGCCTATCATAATCAACGGAGAACTCTTATCGGCAGGTTTTCCGTCAATAAGTCTTTGCGTTCTTGTAGCATGTTCGCAGCCGCATTTCATACACACAGCATGTAACTTATCAACAGACGTGGCAATACACATCAATTCCGGCATACTTCCGAAAGGTTCCGCTTTAAAATCAAGCTCTAAGCCTGTACCTATAATCTTTTTACCGTCGCTCATTAACTTTGAAATAACTTTTACTATATTTGAATCAAAAAATTGCAATTCGTCTATTGCAATAACCTCATCTTCCGGACGAACTACCGACAGAATATTAATCGAATGTTTTACCTTTATAGCCTCAAGCCACAAACCGTTGCGAGATTCTATATAATCACCTTTAGCTCTGGTATCAACATCAGGAGAAATAACTTTAACCTTTTTCTTTGCAATAATGCAGCGTCTGATACGGCGAAGCAATTCTTCTGTTTTTCCGCAACTCATAGGTCCGGTAATCAACTCAAAACTATACCCTTCCATTAATCCTCCAAAAGATTACTAATGTATATCTCCCACATGTCTATTATAAACCTTTAAAAATTTTTTTGGTTCAAAAGTAACAAAAATGTTACGAAAGGAATTTGACCGAATAGGCAAGGGTTTGAAACACCTTGCCTTTCAGTAAAATTCTAAATTATATTCTCTCTATACCTAATGAGAACAATGATAACAACAATGAGCCTATTAAAGCACTTAAAAATCCGCTTACGGAGAATCCCGGAGCAATTGCGCCGGCAAGCATAAACAACAATGCATTTAACACAAATGAAAATAATCCTAATGTCAGAAAATTAATCGGCAAAGAGATAAATTGCAAAACAGGTTTTACAAAAGCATTTATTAAAGCCATAATCAAACAGACAATCATCGCCGCAAAAAAACTTTCCACTCCTATTCCGGGGACCGCCCAGGCTATAAACACTATCGCAAGGGAATAAGCTAACCATCTTAAAATTGCACCTAACATATAACACCTCCTTATAAATTTTGTGCATGTACAAACAGTTCTGAAACCTTTTTATTATATTCGCATCCGTCATCACAGGCGAATAAATTAATCCAATGACTTTGCGGGCTTCCGTCATCCGAATAAGAAGGATTTGTCATCATTAAGGCATGCGTACTCGTGTCATAACGCAAAGGAAACAAATCTTCCATCTGCATGAAACTCGGAAGCTTATCGCTCGGATACTCGTAAGCAAATAAGGCATTATTAATTCTATTTAGACGAGCTTCATAACTTCTGCCGCCCTCGTCATTGTCATTTGATACTTCAATTCCCGGAGTATAAGACATTTCATATTTCAAATTCATAGAATGTTGTTTAACTTCATCATAATTATCCGGCTCAATGTAAGCTGTACCGGAAGTTAAACCCAAATTTTCGTATCGTTTAAAATCTCCGGTACTTTTTTCACCGACAAAACTTAAATGGGTATTTCCCGAACGAACACGAATTTCATGTAAAATATACTGCATTTGGCTATAATCAGGCAATTCACCGACTCCTGTGTAATTGTCCATATCATAACCGCCGATATGCTTTGCTGAATCAATAAAAATAGCCTCGAACCCCATTTTTATCAGTTTCACATGTTCTTTTATAAACAATTCAACATGCTCAGGATTCTGCCAATCAAAAGTAACATCTGATTTGTCCTTTTGAACAACTTTTATTTGGTCAGCGGAAATTACGGTTCTAAACCCTGTTTTAACACCGTGAAAATTTGCAAGTTGATTAAATGCCCTAAACTGTCCTTCAGGAGAAATCTTATCTGCTATATCAAAATCAATAATATTAAAACTGTAACCGGAATTTAATTTTATACCGTAAAGCGAATTTTCTTCGCCAACCGGCTTGTTATAACCGTCTCCATATATATTAGGAAAAATCTGAGACAAAATAACGCAGTTAGCCCAACTTTTTGCAGAAGGCGGTATTGCCGGAAGAAGCTTTATTGAACTCAATATTCCGTTGCGAGTAGTATTACAAACCATTTCTGCAATAGCTCGGTTATTAATTTCAATGTAGTTAGCTCTAACTCCCCAATTATCACCGTAATCCGGAGTATTTATCTTATCGGGGAATTTCTCGTAAAAATCCTGACACTGACACAGGGTAACAAGAGAGTCTACGGCTTGCTTAACTGTACGATTTAACAAATCATAGGGGACAATTCCGCCCAGCCATTTTTTCATGCCTGATACGTACTGATAGGACAAACTCCATTCATCCCGCATTAATAAAGTTGGAAAATTCAAAGCTTTTAATAATACATTTACATAGTTCATAACACATATATAATAAACTCATAAAACCAAAGTTTAATTCCCTAAAATAACTAAACTTCCGGATAAGATACTAAATAATTTTGCACAAAAAATATTATTTTGTATAATTAACTTATGGTAAACAAAGTTACAACGGCAACAATTATCGGCTTAAATGCGTACAGAGTGGATGTAGAAGTAGATACAACCCATTCAAATCCTATGATTTCTATAGTTGGTTTACCTGATGCTGCCGTTAATGAAGCCCGAGACAGAGTTCGTTCCGCTACAAGGAATTCCGGTCTAACCTTTCCTTCCGGTCGAGTTATAGTAAATCTGGCTCCCGCCGATTTAAAAAAAGAAGGTTCAAATTTTGATTTACCGATAGCCATCGGAATACAAGTGGAAGAAGAAGTTTTAACCCCAGATAATGTAAAAGATTACGCATTTATCGGTGAATTATCTTTAGATGGCGGAATAAGAGCGGTGAGCGGAGTTTTACCGCTTGTAATCGGGTTAAAAAGTTTCGGAATTAAAAACGTGATTGTCCCGAAAGAAAATGCTAAAGAAGCATCTCTTGTAGAAGGAATAAATGTGTTTGGGGCGGAAAATCTTGCCGAAGTAATTGCCCATTTTACGGAAAACCCTATCGAAAAGACAACTACAGATGTCCAAAATTATTTAAACCAATCGGACAGTCAAGATTACATATATGATTTTAAAGATGTAAAAGGACAGCACAAAGCTAAAAAAGCATTAGAAATAGCTGCTGCAGGCGGACATAACATGTTAATGTTTGGTTCTCCGGGCTCAGGTAAAACCTTAATGGCAAAATGTTTTCCTTCGATATTACCGCCTTTAGAGTTGTCGGAGGCTTTAGAACTCACAAAAATATACAGTATCTGCGGATTGTTGTCAGCTGACGAACCGCTACTTAGGCAGCGACCGTTTAGACCTGTTCATCACACCGCTTCTCCTGTAGGTATTATCGGTGGCGGTACTAATCCTAAGCCCGGAGAAATAACCTTAGCTCATAGAGGGGTTCTTTTTTTAGATGAAATGGTTGAATTTCCGAGAAACGTACTTGAGGTTTTGAGGCAGCCGCTTGAAGACGGAGAGGTTTCAATATCAAGAGCAAAAACATCCATCAAGTATCCTGCAAAATTTATTCTGCTGGGTGCAATGAACCCTTGTCCTTGCGGATTTTTAGGTGATAAAGAAAAACAATGCACCTGTTCGGAATTTCAAATTCAAAGATATCTTGCAAAACTATCAGGACCATTATTAGACAGAATTGATTTGCAAATAGAAGTACCTCGCCTGACTTCCGAAGAGTTGCTTTCATACTCAGACAAAGAAGAAACATCTGCACAAATAAGAGAAAGAGTAGTAAGAGCCAGAAAAATACAAATTGAAAGATACAAAGACGATGGAATTTTAACTAATTCCGAACTAACTCCAAAACTTGTTAAAAAATATTGTAAAATAGAAAAATCCGCAGAAGAAATGTTTAGGATAGCTATTGTTAAATACCAGCTTTCCGGAAGGCGGTATGACAGAACGCTTAAACTAGCAAGGACAATAGCGGATTTGGACGGTTCGGAAATTATTTCTCAAACACATCTTATGCAGGCTCTACAATATAGAATGTTCAACCAGAATGATGTTTATAATCAAAAATAGTAACTTTGCCCGCCAAATAATGCATTCTTTTAAAGGTATTGATAAATAATAAAATAAGCATTATAATTACCCTATGAAGGATATTAAGATTGTCTCACCTATAAAGAAACCGGAAGATATAGAAAACTTTGCAAAACACACCAATTGCAGAGATTTTTATGTTTACTATAAAAGGTTTTTGAATAATAATTTTGAATACGTTAAAGAATTTGTTCAAACAGCAAAAAATAATAACAGCAGAATTTATATAAATTTTAAACATGATATAAATGAAGAAAATTTACCCGAAATAAAAAAAATGCTGAAATTTCTAAAAACCGCAAATATAGATGGAATTTTTATAAATAATTTTGCAATACTGGAGGCAATAAAGCTTTTTAATTT
>ONTD01000036.1 GCA_900320675.1 uncultured bacterium | reverse complement strand
TAAGATTTACAAAATAAGAAGGAGTAAAAACTTATGGTAAATGTAGCTATTAACGGCTTTGGCAGAATCGGTAGAAATACTTTGAGAGCTGCTATTAGAGAAGGTATTTTTGACAAAATTAATTATGTTGCAATCAACGATCCTGGTTTGAAACCGGAAGATGCAGCAAGAATTTTCAAATATGACTCTGTAATGGGCAAATTTGACGGTACTGTTGAAGCATATGATGAAGGTATCATAGTAAACGGTAAGAAAATTAAATTCTTCGCAGAAAAAGATCCTGCAAATCTTCCTTGGAAAGATTTGGGTGTTGAAGTTGTAGTTGAATCTACAGGTTTCTTCACAGATGCAACAAAAGCTCACGCTCACATTGATGCAGGTGCTAAGAAAGTTATCATTTCCGCTCCTGCTACAAACGAAGATAAAACTATCGTTATAGGTGTAAATGATAAAGAATATGATCCTGCAAAACACAACGTAATTTCAATGGCATCTTGTACAACAAACTGCTTGGCTCCTGTAGCTAAGGTTATCGATGAAAAATTCGGTATTGTAAAAGGTTTGATGACAACTGTTCACTCATACACAGGCGACCAAAGAATCTTAGACGCAGGTCATAAAGATCCTCGTCGTGCAAGAGCAGGTGCTTTGAATATTGTTCCTACAAAAACTGGTGCAGCTAAAGCTGTTGCATTAGTATTACCTCAATTGAAAGGTAAATTGGACGGTTTCGCTATGAGAGTTCCTACTCCTGACGTTTCATTAGTTGACGTTGTATTTGAACTTTCAAAAGACGTTACTGTAGAAGAAGTTAATGCCGCATTAAAAGCAGGTGCTGACGGACACGTTCTTTGCTATACCGAAGAACCGTTAGTATCTTCTGATTATGTTGGTACTTCTCAATCTTCAACTGTTGACGCATTGTTAACTCGTGTAATGGGCGGCAACCAAGTTAAGATTATTTCTTGGTATGATAACGAAATGGGTTATTCTACAAGATTGGCTGAAACTACTTTGATGGTTGCTTCTAAATTGTAATCGTTGAGGTTGTATTAGCAATCTGATTATTTCATATTTGAAAAGCGTTCAATCCTACGGGTTGAGCGCTTTTTATATAAGTGAATATGATATTGTATTATATAGCATAAAATGGTATAATAAAAATATGGAAGATATCGGACAAATAATTGAAATTTTAAATAAAAAAATAAAATCGCTATTTTCTGATTTTAACGGTGTTTATTTATACGGTTCTTATGCTAATAATACAAGCACATTAAATAGTGATATAGATATTGTTGCTATGTTTAACAACAAATTAACCAGAAATGATAGAATGGAGTTATGGAAGTTAATTGGTAATATAGAGGCGAAGTATAATGTGATTTTTGATTTACATCCGATGATTTATGAAGAGTTAGAACAGAATCCTGTTTATTATAATCAGGTTGTAAATAAAGGAATTTTTTATGGAGTTTAGTGAAGATATAATAAAAAAGTTAATTCGTAAATCTGATGATGCTTTTTGTTCAGCAGTGTTTAATTTTAAAAACGAGCATTTTGAAACTTGTCAAAATAGATTATATTATGCAATTTTTTATATTGTTAGTTCTTTAGCTTATAAAGAAAAATTTATTACTTCAAAACATTCTCAATTAATGGGTTGGTTTAACAAAAAATACATATATGAAGATAAAATTTTTGAAGAAAAAATGTTTGCAATATATAAGGAAGCTTTTACAAACAGACAAAAATCAGACTATGATTTTACATATTTGCCGGACAAAGATGAAATTTTTTCTATGATTGAAGATGTGAAAAATTTTATCAATGAAATTAAATGTTATATGAGCAAAGTTTAATTAATCAGGATAAAATTATTAGATATTATATAAAATATAGACTTTATGAGTGATTAATTTTATCGGCTTTAGTTTATAATGCAACCAATCGGGCGGTGTTTATATTTGTTTTTTCGTGTTACTATTTATTAGAACAAATGAGGTACAAATGAAAAAAGTTGCTTTAATAAATCACGGATGTGCAAAAAATTTAGTAGATTCTGAATTAATGCTTGGAATGCTTTCAGAAAAAGGGTATGAAATTACTCTTGATGAGACACAGGCTGATGTTGTAATAATAAACACGTGTTCATTTATTCATGATGCAGAAAAGGAATCTGTACAGAGCATATTGCAGACGGTTGATACAGGAAAAAAAGTTATTGTAACGGGTTGTCTGCCTCAAAAACATAAAGAAGAATTGAAAAAAGCAATTCCGGAAGTTTGTGCTATGGTTGGTACGACTGATTTTAAAGAAATTGTTTCTGTTGTTGAAAAAGTTTTGAATGAGCAGAATGAAACTTATATTTCGAAGATTTCTGAAAAGCCTGAATATATTTATCCGGAATCAATCCACAGACAACAAATTACAATGGGAGCAAGTTCATATATAAAAATTGCTGACGGATGTAATTATCATTGCGGTTATTGTATTATACCGCAACTTCGCGGAGCTTATCATTCCAGAACCATGGAAAATATTATTGAAGAGGCAAAAGAGCTTGTTAATAAAGGTGTTACGGAAATTGATTTGATAGCACAAGATACAACGGGTTATGGTGTTGATTTATATGGTAAGCCGTCTTTACCTGTGTTACTAAAAGAGTTAAATAAGATTGAAGGCTTGGGTTGGATAAGGATAATGTATGCGTATCCGACACAAGTAAACGACGAACTACTGGATGCTATTGCAAGTTTAGACAAGGTTGTAAAATATGTCGATATTCCTCTGCAACATTATAGTAAATCTGTGTTGGAGGCGATGAGACGTCCTGTTTCGGATTATGATGAACTTATAAAGAAAATTCGTGATAAGGTTGAAAATGTTTCTATACGTACGGCGTTTATTGTTGGTTATCCCGGAGAAACCGAAGAAGATTTTATGGAATTGTATAACTTTGTAAAACGTGCAAGGTTTGACAGAATGGGGGTATTTGAATATTCACGTGAAAAAAATACTACTTCTTATTCAATGGAAAATCAGGTGCCTAAAAAAGTTAGTCATAAGCGATACAAAATGTTAATGGAGTTGCAGCAGCAAATTTCATTTGAAATAAATCAAACTTATGTGGGTAAAACAATTCCGTGTATAGTAGAAAGTTATACTGATGACGGTGTTGTTATAATGCGTTCTGAGCATGATGCTCCGGAGATAGACGGGCTTGTTTACGCAAGCACAACAAAGCCGGTAGTTCCCGGTGATATTGAACAGGTTATTATTGACAGAGCGGATGAATATGATTTGTTTGGGAATATTGTAGCTTAGATTTTGAGGCTACTTAAATCTTCTCATCATTTTCATTGCTTTTTTCATTGCGTGTTTACCCTGTTTGCTATGAGGATTTATTCCTTCCCCATTTTGACCGGCATGCTTAAACATGCCTTTTAATCCGGACATTCCCTGCATCATTGCACGCATCTGATTGAATTGTTTTATAAACTGTGTTATTTCCGATACATCTACTCCGCAGCCTTTTGCAATACGTTTTCTGCGGCTGTTGTCTATAATATCAGGTTTTAATCTTTCTTCAGGAGTCATGCTCTGGATAAATACTTCCATTTTTTTAAATTGTTTTTCGCTTTCATGAGAAATTTTATCCTTCATATCTCTTCCGAGATTTAATCCCGGTATCATTCCGAGAAGATTACCCATTGAGCCAAACATTTTCATTTGTTTTTGCATTTTCAAAAAATCATTGAATGAAAAATTATCCTTGCTCATTTTTTCTTCAAGCTCTAAAGCCTGCTTTTCGTCAAAAACTTCCTGTGCACGTTCGACAAGCGATACGATATCGCCCATGCCAAGAATTCTTGAAGCCATTCTCTCCGGATAAAAATCCTCAAGAGCGTTTAATTTTTCTCCTGTTCCGGTTAATTTAATAGGTTTACCGGTACAATGAACAACACTCAAGGCAGAACCTCCTCTTGAGTCTCCGTCAAGTTTTGTCAAAACTAAACCTGTTAAACCCAATTGGGCATCAAAGTTTTCTGCAACATTAACCGCCTCTTGTCCGGTCATTGCATCTATTACGAGCAATTTCTCCTGAGGTGAAAAAATTCTGTCTATGAGCAGTAACTCTGCCATCATATCTGTATCAATTTGCAATCTGCCGGCAGTATCAAGAATTAATACGTTGAAATTATTATTTTTGGCATATTCAATAGCGTTTTTAACTATATTTTGTACATCTTTAGACTCAGGTACAGTGTAAACTTCTACTCCGATTTCTTCACCTAAGGTTTGTAATTGGCTTATTGCGGCAGGTCTATATACATCACATGCTACTAATAATGGGTTTTTACCTTCTTTTTTTAACTTAACCGCCAATTTTGCTGACGAAGTCGTTTTACCGGCACCCTGAAGCCCTAACATCATTATCAATGAAGGATTTTGTGATAAATCCAGCGGTTTTAATTCTTTCCCAAGTAATGATATTAATTCATCATTAACAATTTTAATCAGTTGTTGAGAAGGATTTACCCCTTCTATTATATTTTCGCCTTCAGCTTTATCCTTTATGGAAGATATGAAAGCCTTTACAACTCTAAGGTTAACATCTGCTTCAAGTAACGCTCTTCTGATTTCTCTGAGAGCATCTTGCATATTTTCAGGTGTTAATTCTTTTGAACCTGTATTCTGAATTATATTATGTAATTTTTCACTTAAACTTTCAAACATAAGGGTATTGTAACATAAAAATATTATTAATTCTTTTGTGAAGTTTGTTTTTGTGATAAAAACTTAATATGAAAGCATTAATTCAACGTGTAAAAAAAGCATCGGTAACTATAAATTCTGATTTGTATTCGGAAATCGGATACGGAATGCTTGTTTTGCTTGGGGTAGAAAAAGGCGATACCGAAGATAATGCCCAAAAACTTGCACAAAAACTTGTGAATTTGAGAATTTATGAAGATGAAAATGAAAAAATGAATAAATCTTTATTAGATATAAACGGGGAAATGCTTGTGGTTTCTCAGTTCACATTGTGCGGTGATTGTAAAAAGGGTACCCGTCCGAGTTTTGATAAATCAGCCCCTCCTCAAATTGCAGAAGTTTTGTATGAAAAATTTGTCGAGTATGTAAATGAGTTTAATATAAAAACAAAAACGGGTAAGTTTCGAGCAATGATGGATGTGGCACTTGTTAATGACGGACCTGTAACTTTTTTGGTTGAAAAATAAACTTTACATCTTGATTATATTTCAAAAGTATGTTATAATATTTATATTAAGATATATCGTTAATTATTTTCACAGAGGAATAATAGTTTTTTAAGATTTAAGAACCAGTTATATTTTAGTTTATGAATTTATTTTTTAATTAAGAGGCTTTTCAATTATGTATGTAAACAAATGCGTCAAATGCGGTCGAGAATTCGAAACAAAGAACCCCAAAAGAGTAATATGTCCGGATTGTTTGTATCCGGATAAGAAGATGATGATTAATGCTCCTTCAGAGGGTAGTGAAACTGTTCAGCAAGCTGCGGAACAACCAGCTCCGCAAGAACAATTGGGCGGATACAGTACGGAAAATCAGCCACAGTTCTATAACAGTTACAGTGCCGGTGAAGAAAGACCGAGACCGCAGCGTCAATATAATAACCAAGGTGGTTATAACAATAACCGCCAAGGCGGATATCAAAGACGTGATAACCAAGGCGGCGGATATAATCGTCAGGGCGGATATAACAACCGCCAAGGCGGATATCAAAGACGCGATAACCAAGGCGGCGGATATAATCGCCAAGGCGGCTACAACAATAATCGTCAAGGCGGTTTCAACAGAGGCGGATTTAACAACAGGAGACCGCAACAAGGCGGATTTAACAGAGGCGGATTTAATAACAGACGCCCAATGAACAGGAACAAAGCTCCTAAACAGCTTTTGGTAAGTAAGGAGCAACTTGAACAGATTGAATTGTTATATAAGGCTATGTTGCCTTTACCAAATCCTGATGCTCATGAAGTTATCGGTGAAAAAATCGGTTTGGAACCAAGAAAAGTATTCTTTGGTATAAATCTTATCAGACAAAAGATGATGCTGCCAAAATTACCGTTCCCTAAACGTAAGTTGGCAATCACTCCTGATCAAATGTTTGCTATAAAGAATTTATACGAGCCGTTGTTACCGTTACCACCTATAGGCTGTCATAAAATTATCGCAGCTCAATTAAAAATGGATGAATGGCGTGTTCACGTCGGTATAGGTTTAATTCGTTCTCAAATGGGATTGCAGCGTTGGAATCAGGAAAGAGAAGATGCTCCTGAAGAATTTAAAAATCAGGTTAAGGCTCAGGCTGAGGCATCTAATGAGGAAGTTTCTTCCGAAGAAAAACCTAAACGCGGAAGAAAACCTAAAAAAGCTGAAGAAGAACCTACAGAAGAATAGTTATGGACAAATATATTTCTGTCGGCAAAATCCTTAATTTTCACGGCATAAAAGGCGAAGCAAAAGTCGGTTTTAGTAAGGGACAAGAAGATTTTATTCTTGGACTGGATTCTGTCTACATCAGGAAGGATAACCAATATATTCCTTTTAAGGTTCAAAGTGTAAGATTGAATAAGAATTTTGCTCTTTTCAAATTTGAAGGAATTGATTCAATAAATGAACTTATGGATTATAAGGGTTCGTTGATTTTTGTTGAAGAAGGTTATATTCGGGAAAATCTTGAAGAAAACGAATTTTTGATTGATGAATTGGTCGGTATGAGTGTCTATGATACAGAATCAAAAAAGCTGGGTTTTGTGGTAGGAGTTTCAAATAACGGTGCGAATGATCTTTTATCCGTAAAAACAAATTCTAAACACATATGTCTGGTGCCGTTTATTGAAGCATTTATAAAAAATGTGGATATAGAGTCTAAAACTATAGTGATAAATAACATTGAGGGGTTGTTAGAATGATATTTGACATAATGACACTTTTCCCCGAAATGGTAGAAAATTATTTTCAATACAGTATATTAAAGCGTGCGGCAGAATCCGGCATTATATCTGTAAATACGATTAATCCGCGGGATTACACCGAAAATAAACACAACAAAGTTGATGATATTCCGTATGGCGGCGGTGCAGGAATGGTTTTGATGGCACAACCTTATGTTGACGCTTATGAAAGTATTAGAAAGCTTGCGAATTCAATTACTGTTATGTTAACCCCTCAGGGTGTCCCTTTGAATGACAAGTTGGTAAATGATTTAACCGGATATGATCAGATGATATTATTGTGCGGGCATTATGAGGGTTATGACGAAAGGATACGTGAAATAATTAATCCGCTGGAAATTTCTGTTGGCGATTTTGTATTAACCGGCGGAGAATTGCCGGCTTTATGCTTAATTGATGCTGTTAGCAGAAAAATAGACGGTACATTAGGTTGTTTAGAATCTGCTGATGAAGACAGTTTTTCAAACGGGTTGTTGGAGTATCCGCATTACACAAGGCCAAGAGAATATAGAGGTTTAAAAGTCCCTGAGGTTTTGTTAAACGGAAATCACAAAGAGATAAATGAATTTAGGTTGCAAAAGTCTTTAGAGCGGACAAAAGAACGCAGACCTGATTTGTATGATAAATATTTAAAAAGAAACGGAAAGTAAAATTATGATTAAAAAATTATTAATTACAGCTATCACTATAGTATCTATATGCGGCTTGTCGGTTTATGCGGCAAGGGACAAAGTTTTGGAAGAGCATGTTAACCATGAAATAGAATTTTATAAAAACATGAGTACGTGTACACCGACAGAATCCGCAGAGCCGAATTTTAATGCTTCCAGAAAAATTTACGGCGAAGAAAATAATCTTTGTCATTTTATGTATAGAAACAATATAGACTGCAAAGTTCCTATGAATGTTGCAAGGAAATTCTCAGAAGTAGGCTTGCGTGTGTACAACGATTATAGTGATTATGGTATGATTACATCCACAACGTCTGATATGAAGTATTTAGACAGTGAAGTCTTGTATAACGCAAGATATTGCAGAGTCAGTCGATAATCTATGCGGTAGCTGAAGATTTGTAAGAGATTAAGCATTGAGCAAGCTGGTCAGGGCAGCTTGTCATTTTGCCGCCGCACCTTGTTCCTTGGAGTTTTTCTATAACCTCTTCAATTCTCATACCTTTAATGAGAGATTTAATCCCTTGTAAATTTCCGTTGCAGCCGCCAAAAAATGCAGCATCCTCAATTACTCCGTCATCACTTATTTGAATTTGCATTACCTGACAACAAACACCTTGCGGCTGATATTCTATAACTTTACTCATAATTTCTCCTTTACCGTAATTTTAGCATAAATAAGGTAAAAAAGTGTAATTTTCCGGTTTTATGTGTATATATCAGACGGAGATTTTATTTTCTTAAGTTTTCTGTTTCGGAGTACATTATCATGTTAAAGTCGGAGATTGTTATTTCTGGATTTTGTTTCATGAATTTTTTAACATCAAATTTTTCAAGCCATTTATCAGCTTTTTGGTTTAATTTTTCGTCATCCCCATTTTCGGCTTTAATTCTGGAAATATATTCTCTTACCATATAAATTATGTCTTCTTCGGACATAATCGGGCGTCCGCCGATTTTTACTTCATCTTGTTCATCTTCGTCAAGCAGATTTCTTTCAGGTTGTTTTTGTTCTTGCTGGCGTTGTTGTCTGCCGTTTGTATCAGAAGATGTTGACGATTCAATGCGTCTGTTAAAAGGATTGTTCACAGAATTAAACATATTAAGATGCCTCTCGATTATAACCGCATGTCATGACGGATTATTTTTAAAAAACTTTAATAAAATACATTATTTGTACTATATAGACATATAATATTTTTTCAATAAGTCCGCATCACTTTCAATGTTTGGGCTTTCGCAAACGAGTGAACCTTTTATTCCGAAACTTTTCATAGCTTTTAACAGGTCTTTATAGTTCATGTCAGATTCTTCCAAATCCAGATGTTTCTTTTCACCTTTTGCACCGTAATCTATTCCTGCTAAATGCCCGTGGAAGTTTTCAATTGCATAATTTCCTATAGAACCGAGTTTCTCAAGTACTTCACAAAACTCATCATAAGTATTATATTCACCGGCGGTTCTTGCATGTATGTGCGAAAAATCTATGCATGGCAAAACGTTATCAAAATCTTTTGATAATCTGACAATTTCGTCGATATCCCCCCACTGGGTGGCTTTGCCTGTGGTCTCAGGTCTTATCCATATATCAATGTTACTTTGTTCAAGAACATTATTAATTTTTTCTATTTGGTTTTTTACTTGATTATAAACGGTTTCCTTATCTTTACCCATATAAAAAGCTGCGTGGAAGGTGATGCTAAACCCGCCTACTTCAAATGCTGTTGCAGCTGTTTCAATAATTCTCTGGACACTTGCTTCAACTTTTTCTTCTTCTTGCGAATTTAAATTTATGTAAAACGGAGCATGAGCGGTAATTATCATGTTACGTTCTTTCACGATTGATTTTACTTTCTCTTTTGTTTCCGGATTCATTCTGACACCGTGGACGAATTCTAATTCCATTCCGTCTAAATCCATATCTCTAATTATGTCAAATGCTTCAGGATATCCGCCTTTACCTGTTCTTAAAGGCATACCTGCGGTAACAAAATTTAACCTGCTAAATGTAAAATCTTTTCTCACAATAATCCCCTTTTGTACAATTATAGCATAAAATTCGATGTTATAACATTTGTTTTTTAATGAAGTGTAATTTTGTGGTAGTCGAGAATTTTAAAATAAATGTAACAAAAACTTAACAAAACAAGAAAATTTCTAAAGAAAATAAAAAAACTTCCGTAAACAAAAAATGTAAAGGTTAGATGTTTTAAGGAGCATTTAAAATGTATAGATATGCAATTTGGCCGGGTGCCTACAGTTTTAAAAATGAAATCGGTTTATTTCTTGAATTTTTCAAGGAGAAACTTAGATTTTTAATAAAGCAGATTGAAGAAACAGAAAAAGCTATCGCAAAATAGGTTTAGCTGTTTGATAGGGATTATGAGAAAGAGACAACTCTATAGTAGTGTTTAATAAAGAGAGTTTACTATGTGGTTCTGACCGGTAAAATAAAAACCGGTCTTTTTGTTATGCTTTTACTGTCAAATCATCCAAAGCGGTGGAAATTTCATCAAGAATAAGTTTAGCTGCAGCAACTCTGTTTTCTGCCGTGGTAATAGGACGCCCCACAACCATATAGTCTACTCCTGAAAGAATTGCGTCTCGCGGAGTATCAACTCTTACCTGATCATTTACTGATGCCCAAGTAGGTCTTGTTGCAGGACATACAATAATAAAATCTTTATCATCAATTTCTTTTCTTATTCTTTTTGCTTCCTCAGCACTTGCGACAACTCCGTCAAGTCCTGAGTCGTGTGCAACTTTTGCAAGTTGTACAACGTAATCTTCTATACTTTTTTCTACGCACAATTCGGTAGTTAGAGTTCTTTGTCCGAAACTTGAAAGTAAAGTTACCCCGAGGATTACCGGCGGTTCTTTTTCAAGTCTTTTAGCGGCTGCTTTGACGGCTTTGACGCTGCCTGATATCATCTTAGAGCCGCCTTGAATGTGAATGTTAAAAAAATGTATATTATTTTTTACAAGGCTTATGCAAGCTTTTTGAACAGTATTTGGAATATCATGGAATTTGCTGTCATAATAACATTTGCCGCCCAATCTTTCGATTAACCTTACTGCTTCAAACCCATAGCTTACAATTAAGGGTAATCCTATTTTGAAATATCCTACATAATCCTTTAATTCGTTAACCAATAATTCGACTTCTTCTAATGTGTCAACATCAAGTGCAAGAATTATTCTGTCTTTTGGACAATTCGGTTTCAACATATTTAATCCCCATCCTTTTGTACTAAGGTGTTATATCATACATTTTTGAATAAATCAATATTATTAAGCACTTTGCTGATTGGATAATTTTTTTGATATTTTGTTTCAATTAAGTAATGCGTAAATATTGCCCGATTGGCGTATACAAAACAGTAAAAATTTATTTCAAAATAAATTTTGCAAAAGGAGGATTATCAGTATGTACAAAAAAATAAATATAGCATTAATTGTCGCTTTGGCTTTTGGGATAGGATATTCAGTTAATAATATAGCTGTCTCGGATACAAATATGCGAATTGCGGTAGTTGATACCGCAAAAATTATTTCCGCTTCGCCTGAAGTTAAAAGTTTAAAAGCAGAACAGCAAACTAAAATGAAAGAAATGCAGTCAACTTTGGAAAAGGCACAGTCGGAGATATCTAAAGAAAAAGATCCTCAAAAAGCGGCTAAACTTGAAGAAAAATACAGAGAAGAAATTAACAAGCAAAAAATTGCATTAGATGAAAGTTATAATAAAAAAATTACAGATTTGAATACAAAAATTCATACCGCAGTTTCAAACAAAGCAAAAACTCAAAGCTATGCTCTTGTGCTGCCGAAAGACGTTGTGTTTTGGGGCGGAGAAGATATTACCGCAGAGGTGCAAAAAGAAATGCAATAAACATGTTAAGATTTGTAACAAACAGTCCTTACATGTTTAAAGTTTTTACTATAAATAGCCGTTAAACATCATGAACAACTAGGAAATGCTACTAAGAATTGAAAGGAATTAGGTCGAAACAATGGGTTTGGCGGCATCACAAGCAAGATTATTAACTATCACATCAAGGAAATCTGACTGTGAATACCAATCTATGGATTTATCACATCAGAAAATAGCCCTTGCTCGTGATATGAGCATTGTTTCGGCAGAATATCAAGATTCGCTAAACAGAACAAAAATTATATATGATTACTATGGTACAGGTGATAAGAGTACACAGTTATCTTATGATTTATTAATGTATCCTTCAAAACTTAACAATTATGCACCTGCACCGGTTACTGATCCGTCCGGCAGGATTGTTCTTGATCCGGGGTTGGCCGCTGCGGCAAAAGCTGCCGGTATTCCTCAGGAAGGTCTCGGTTGCACACCATCCTCTGATGTAAGAAACAGATTTATTGACGGATTGATGGACAACGGTGTAATTACAAGAGCAACAGGCAACGGGGTTAAAGCTGTTCAATATAACGCAAATGCCGGTTTAGGTACAACTGATTTAGTAACAACTTCGACTGAGAGAATAACATTCTTTGACTTTATAAAAGATACGTTAAGTAATGTTGAACTCGATTTGAGTGATTTAACCTTGGATGCGAGCGGTTCTCACTTAAAATTGATAGATCATAAGACTAATACGACTTATGACAAGGAGGAAGAAATTCAAGGTAATGCTCAAAGCCTTGATGCAAGCAGAATTACTGTTGCGGATTTGATTTCAAATAATCACAGTTATGCATTATATGGTACAACTTGGGATACAGAGGATTTAGCTCCGTATGGCGGACGTAATTGTATCATTGATAAAGTAGGTTCTTGTTCTTTGTGGAACGAACTATATGCAACATTGGCAGGAGTTTTACCGCAAGATGATGAATTGGCTCAGCAGGCGTTGGAATATGCAAAAGAACAAACTCTCAATTCTGTTGTAAGTCTGAGTAATACCCAGAAACTTGATTATTCAAATGCTGCTTATAAGCAACGTTTAATCAAAAAAAGAATTATGGGCTCTTGGAGTTTAAGTCAGAAGGATGTCGAGAATGAAGCTAAAAACGGTTCTGATAAATATGTCGGTTACGTTTACTATGTAAATAACCATGAAGATAACATGAGTGACTATAATGATGGCTATAATATGAACTTGACTAATATGGCGCAAGCTTTCTATACATATTTTGCAATGTATATGGAAGGTTTGGCAAGTACAAATTATAAAGTAACAAGAGAAAAAGCAACTTCAGAATTTGTTACGGATACATTTAACGCATCAGATTTTTCATTTGATATCGTATCTGAAGCTGATACTTCAGGAGATAACCTTTTAATATCTACATTCTATGATATGTTATTCAACCAAATAGCAGTAAAAGGCTGGGTTGAAAATGATAAAGTACATGAAAATGAATACTTAGCAACCATGTTGAGAAACGGAAGTATGTACTTATCTGCAATTGCAGAGGATGATTACTATTATCAGAAGAATTATTCTACAATGCAGTACATAAAAGAAATTACTGACGAAGAGTATACTGCGGTTGCAGAAGCTAAATATATGAGAGAGAAAGAAAAAATTAATGCAAAAGAAAATATCCTCGATATGAAGATGAAAAATCTTGATACAGAGATTACTGCATTAACAACGGAATACGATACGGTAAAAAGTGTAATTAATAATAATATCAAAACAGGATTCAGCAGGTACAAAGCGTAGTACAGAATCGGACTAATTTGAGTATTGAGCGGTAAATACTTATTGCTTGCATTATCCCTTAATTTGTTCTAAAATTTAACAATGGACAAATACAAAAGGAGAAATTATGGCACAACAATTTAATCCGCAAAATATTAAGAAAAAAACGTCAGTTTTAGTTTTCTTGAAAGGGGCAACTGCACCTATAGTATTGTATGTAGAAAATCCTCAAGAATTGTATACTGAGTTGACTCAATTAATGAAATCAACTTCAAATGTTTTGGTTGAAAAAGAAACTCAAGGTCCTATAAAAAAAGTTTGCTTTATGGCAAATCAGGTTGCCGCAATTGCAATGCAAGAAGAACAATATATGTAATGTCGGAGAGATAAATGCAGCACATTGTATCAATTGATGACATCGAAAATTCGGATAATAAAACCTTAAATTATTATTTTAATGACAAAATTGACGGAATAGATTCAGATGGTAATTTAGAATCTAATTTGGCGATAAAATCCCTTGGTGAATTTATTGAAGTATCAGGAAATGTTAAGGGAATTTTAAATTTACAATGTGATGTTTGTCTTAATAATTTTAAATATAATTTGGATTTTAATATAGATGAAATGTTCGCGAAATACGCTCTATTGGACGAATACGGCAAAGAGACAGAACTCCGTAACGGGCAATTCATGACTGATTTGAACGGTGAAAATGAGATTGATATTTATGACTTATTGTATCAATCTGTAATATTAAATTTACCAAATAAAAAAGTTTGTGGTATAAATTGTAATAGGGATAATTTTTTTCAAGAGGAAGAAATTCCCGATACACGGATGGATGTATTTAAAAACATTCAAATACAACCGAAAAGTAAATAGTAGTAGAAATAAAAAGGAAAGAGAAAAATGGCAGTACCAAAGAAAAGAACAGGTCATTCCGCTCAAGGACACAGAAGAAGTAATTGGAAGGCAACAAAGCCAACCACTACAAAATGCCCTACTTGCGGTGCTACAGTATTAGCTCATACTGTATGTACTGAATGCGGATCGTACAAAGGAAAACCGGTTAGCCTAAAAGACCAAAAAGTTGAAGCAGTTACAGAAGAAAAGAAACCGGCAAAAAAAGCAGCTAAGAAGGCTGAAAAAGAAACTGAAAAAGTTGAAAAAAAAGCTAAAAAGTCAGCTAAAAAAGCTGAAAAAGAAGAAGTAGTTGAAGAAGCTAAAGTTGAAGAAACAAAAGCTGAAGAAGCTACTGAAGAATAAGAAAGTAACTAAGTAACTAAGTGAACAGGGATTAGGTATTTTTATTATTGACAACTTAATAACTTAATAACTTAGTTACTTAATAACTTTTATGACAAAGGGAGAGTGTAATGACAAGAATAGCAGTAGATGCAATGGGTGGTGATCACGCTCCGCACGAAATTGTTGCAGGGGCAGTATGGGCAGCAAAAGAATACGGTGTTGCTATTGAGTTAGTTGGGAAACAAGACAGAATTGAACAAGAACTCGATAGGATTGCTCATGACGGATTTATGACTGATTTAGGTAAAGGCGGCGCTCGTCGTTATCGTATCAAGATTGATACAAGTAAATTGGACATCAAAATTACTCATGCATCTGAGGTTATTGAAATGGGTGAAGCTCCCGGACAAGCAATAAGAAAGAAGAAAAAATCTTCAATCGTGTTAGCAGTTGATGCTGTGGCTCAGGGAAGTTCAGATGCAGTTGTTGCAGCGGGTTCTACAGGGGCTGCTATGGCATCAAGCCTGTTTGGACTGGGTAGAATACAAGGTATTGACAGACCGGCAATTGCGGTTACTCTTCCTACAATTAAAAGACCTATTGTTGTTATTGATGGCGGTGCAAACAGTAATTGTACTCCTGAAATGCTTATGCAGTTTGCTATTATGGGTGCTACATTCTCTAAAAATGTTTTAGGTATTGAACATCCGAGAGTTGGTGTTTTAAATATCGGTGAAGAAGCCGGAAAGGGTAATGAACTTGCTCAGGCTACTTACAAATTATTGGAAGAACACCAAGATAAATTTAATTTTGTCGGTAATATTGAAGGTAAAGAAATTTTTTTAAGTGTCTGTGATGTTGTTGTATGTGACGGGTTTGTCGGTAATGTGGCATTGAAAGTTACGGAAGGTACTTCTTCAATGTTGTTTAGAATGCTTAAACAAGAATTCAAGGCGGATATTGCCGGGAAAATTATCGGATTACTTGCAAAACCGTTTATGAAAAGAATTTATACAAAAATTAATTATGAAGAGTTCGGCGGGGCATTACTTCTCGGGGTAAAGGGTATAACCGTAATTTCACATGGCAGAAGTCATGCTTATGCAATTAAAAATGCGGTAAGAGTTGCAAAAGATGCCGTTGAATCTGGTGTAAATGAAAAAATTGCAAAATTTCATGAGGAATAGATAATGACAGATAAATTAATCCCGCTGAAAATAGCAGGTGTTGGTTACAGTGTACCGAAGACAGTAGTTACAAATGACGATTTAACAAAATTATATGAAACTTCTGATGAGTGGATTTATTCACGTACCGGTATAAAAGAGAGACATCTTGTTTCCGGAGAGGAAACGGCTATTGATTTGGGCGAGATTGCGGCAAGGAATGCTTTAGATAAATCAGGTATTGATTATGAAGATTTGGATATGATTATTGCGGCTTCTACTGCTCCTATCGAAGTTTATTCTATGGGATGTCAGATTCACAAACGTCTTGGTATAAAAAAAGCTATTCCTGCATTTGATGTTTCTGCCGCTTGTACGGGCTTAATTTACGGGTTAAGTATTGCAAAAGGGCTTATAGCTTCCGGCATGTACAAAAATATTTTAATTGTTGCTACTGATAATAATTCTAAATTATTAGATTGGACTGACAGAGGAACTTCTATTTTGTTCGGAGACGGTGCCGGTGCTTTAGTAGTTACGCAGGCGGAAGACGGAGTTGATGACATTATTTCTATTGACATAAAATCTAACGGGAATTATGACCATTTGATTAGTTTGCCGTTTGACGGTAAGAATTGTCCTCTTGTTGAACAGGCTGAGGTAAAACCTAGTTTGATAAAAATGAACGGACGCGGTGTGTATGCATTTGTTGCTAAAATTTTACCTAAGTATGTAGAAGATTTATTGAATAATTCGGGGTTAACATCAGATGATATAGATTATATGATTCCGCATCAGGCAAATATCAGAATTATTCAGGCTGTACAAGAAAGATTAGGTTTGCCGGAAGAAAAAGTTGTTACAAACATTAAGTATTACGGTAATACTTCGGCGGCATCTATTCCGATAGCATTGGCGGAAGGCGTTGAAAAGGGCAAGGTGAAACTTGGCTCTACTGCATTGTTATGCGGGTTCGGTGCAGGCATGACTTGGGGCGGTGCTATTGTAAGGCTTAGAGAAGGCATTTGCTAATATTTTAATATCAATAATTGTAATGAACATAAGAGATATCAGGATTAAAAAGGG
This sequence comes from uncultured bacterium, assembly GCA_900320675.1. GTDB lineage: Bacteria > Cyanobacteriota > Vampirovibrionia > Gastranaerophilales > Gastranaerophilaceae > UBA1221. The sequence continues at coordinate 2,170 of ONTD01000036.1, read as the reverse complement.
ATATGAAAATGAGTAAAAAAATTGCATTTATTTTCCCTGGACAGGGAGCTCAGGCTGTTGGCATGGGAAAAGATTTATATGATAATTTTGCAAGTGCAAAATCAGTTTATAATACAGCAGATAGTGTTTTAGGTAAAAGTGTTTCATCGCTTTGTTTTGAAGGGCCTGAGGACGCTCTAAAACAAACCGTAAACACTCAACCTTGCATTGTTACAACTTCGATTGCAGCATTAGAGGCTTTAAAATCAAAATTAGATATAGAGCCGGATTATGTAGCCGGACACAGTTTAGGTGAATATTGCGCTATGTATACAGCAGGTGTTATGTCTTTAGAAACAACCCTAAAAGCTATCCAAAAACGTGCTGATTTAATGGGGCAGACTAAAGGCGGTGCGATGGCTGCAGTTCTGAACTCAACAGAAGATGTTTTAAAAGCTGGCTTAGTTGAGGGTTCAAAAGTTGGCTATGTTGACGTTGCAAATTATAATTCTCCTGCACAAGTCGTAATTACAGGGGATGAAAATGCTGTAAAAGCTGCCGGTGATTATATCTTAGCTAACGGTGCAAGACGTGTTGTTCCGCTTGCAGTATCAGGTGCTTTTCATTCAAAATTTATGGAAAACGCAGGAAAAGAGTTTGAAAGTTTTGTAAGCTCATTAGATTTAAGGGAAGCGTCTATTCCTGTTATTACAAACGTTGATGCAGCAGCCACAACGGCAAGTGCTGATTTTAGAGTAAAAATGCCTCGTCAGATTTATTCATCAGTACATTGGACACAAACTATTCAAAAAATGGTATCTGATGGAGTTGAAATTTTTGTTGAAATTGGACCGGGAAAAGTCCTTGCAGGTTTGAACAAAAAAATTGCACCTGAGGCAAAAGTATTTAACGTATTTGATAAAGAATCTTTAGAAAACACTATTTCATCATTAAAAGAAGAATTGGCATTGGTATAATGTATTTGGTGCGTTGACACGCACCCTACGTAAATATATAAACATTTGTTAAACAAAGTTATTAAAGAATTTCGTTTATGTTATAATTGTCCCATAAATAGGAAGATTAAGAAGTATGGTGCGTGTTAACGCACTAACTGAATAAGGAGAAAGATAAAAATGACAGAAAGAAAAATTGCTTTAATTACAGGCGGTTCAAGGGGTATCGGTTTTAGCTGTGCTAAAGAGTTAGCTCAAAACGGCTGTGATATTATTATCAATGATATTTGTGATGAAGCTACCGCAAAACCGGCATTAGACGAAATAAAAGCTTTAGGTGTTAATGCTTGGTTTTATCAATTTGACGTGTCAAATGATGAACAGGTTAAAGCCGCAGTTGACAAAATGATTGAAGAACACGGTAAAATTGATATCTTGTTAAACAATGCCGGTATCACAAAAGACGGTTTGTTCTTAAGAATGGATGCTGAACAATGGGAAAGAGTTATTAAGATTAACTTGGGTTCAGCTTATTATGTAACTCATGCCGTAATCAAATATATGATGAAGGCTCGTCAAGGTTCAATCATCAACATGTCATCAATTGTTGGTGTTCATGGTAATGCAGGTCAGGCAAACTATTCAGCTTCAAAAGCAGGTCTGATTGGTTTGACTAAGACCTTAGCAAAAGAATTCGGTTCAAGAAATATTAGAGTTAACGCAGTATGTCCTGGGTTTATTCAAACAGCTATGACAGCTAACTTGGGTAATATTGAAGAATACGCAGCTGCAATTCCGATGAAGAGATTCGGTACTCCTGAAGATATTGCAAAAGTTGTTAAATTCTTGGCGTTAGATACTGATTATGTAACAGGTCAGGCTATCGAAGTTGCAGGCGGTTTGATGTTATAGAAATCTGCGTAAAAAAACTTCACAAAAGACATGTATAGTTTTGCAAATTTCTTGCCAAAAAGTCATGTTCTATATATAATCAAATTATATAAAAATCGTAATACAATTAATTTAAAGAGGAAAAGAAGATGAGTACATTAGAAAAAGTTAAAAAAGTTGTAGTAGATCAATTAAGCGTTGATGAATCTTTAGTTACTCCTGAAGCAAGTTTTACTGCTGATTTGGGTGCTGATTCTTTGGATACAGTTGAATTAGTTATGGCATTTGAAGAAGAATTCGGTTGCGAAATTCCTGATGAAGATGCTGAAAAAATTCAAACAGTT
>ONTD01000044.1 GCA_900320675.1 uncultured bacterium | reverse complement strand
TATTTTAACGATATGTTGAAATTGTAAGGGAATTACCTGAGTGAAATATGAGTGTTTAAAATAAAATTAGCAAAAAATAATATTTACGTATTTAAAATAAAAAGAAGGAGAACAAAATAGTTATGAATATTACATTAGCCCCAAAAATTCGAAATACAATGTGTGGAACCGTGTTAGCAGCAGTGGTGGCAGCCGTTCCGTTAAAGAGTTCTGCACCAAAAATATCGCATGGTATGGCGAAATCTCATCAGAAAATAACAAATGTTATTGATATGTTTGAAAAAACACAGAAAAATAATGAAAACTTCCTTGATTTTATGAGCAAGGTAAAACCAAAACAAACTCGTGAAGATAGTCTTCGTCAGTTGTCAATCAGCATGCCACGTTCAAGCTTGAATATAGATGTGTCAAAGACGAGATTTCAAGGGAACCCAAAATTTTTAGAGTTATTTTTAAAAGGTGTTTTGAAAGGTAAAGGTCAAGCTTTTTATAATGCGCAGGAAAAGTATGGTGTAAATGCATCATTCTTAATTGGCATTGCAAACCATGAATCCGGATACGGTAAGTCTTCTGTTGCCAGAAGGTGTAATAATATCGGTGGGATGAGAACCGGTAAAGGTTATATAAAATACAAATCAGTTGAAGAATGTATAGATTCTATTGCTTCAAACCTAAGCCGAAATTATATAAAACGAGGACTGAGAACCCTTCCGCAAATAGGTAAAAAATATTGTGAGACCTCAACTTGGCCAAATATGATTTTAGCTCAAATGAAAAATATTCATGATGCTTCTCATTGTATGGTATACAAATTTGATTAATAATGTGATAAATACATATAAAAACAGTCAAGGTGTATGACCTTGACTGTTTTTTGTTTTAAGGCTATTATTTTTTGATAATTTTGTTAATCAAATCTTGTACAGCTTCATCCGGAGTGAGTTTTAGTACTTCTTCGGTTTCTCTTATTTTGTATTCAACAAACCCTTCAGATAATGATTTACCGGCGGTAACCCTGAACGGGAATCCGATTAAGTCGGCATCTTTAAACTTAACTCCGGCTCTTTCGTCTCTGTCATCAAGAACTACTTCCACACCGGCAGCTTGAAGTTTGTCATACATCTCTTGTGCAACTTTCATTTGAAGCTCATCTTTAATGTTAACAGGTACAATAACAACGTGGTATGGTGCAATTGCGATAGGCCATTTGATACCGTGTTCGTCATTGTGTGCTTCGACAGCAGCTGCAGCGGTTCTTGAAATGCCAATACCATAACACCCCATAATGTATGGCTGAGTTTTGCCGTTTTCATCAAGGTATACCGCATTCATCGGTTTAGAATATTTTGTGCCGAGTTGGAAAATGTTTCCGACTTCAATACCTTTTGTAACTTTTAACGGTTTACCGCATATTGGACAAAAATCTCCGGCTTCAACAAGTCTTATGTCAACATAATTCTCTATGGTCGGGATATCAGAAAGGTTGGCTCCTACCAAGTGTTTGTCTGTTTGGTTTATTCCGACAACAAAGTTTTTCATTTCGCGGACTGTTTCATCTGCAATTATCGGAATATCAGTCATCCCTTTAGGTCCGATAAATCCCGGTACGGCATCAAACCCTTTTTCAGCCATAAGTTCTGCAATTTCTGCCGATGATGCTATTCTTATATCAATACCGCCTACAGCGTTCATTAATTTTGTTTCTTCTACATTTTTGTCAGCTCTTATTAAAGCTATTACCGGTTTTTTGTCGACAATATAGACTAATGATTTTAGTATAATTGTAGCCGGAATATTTAGGAATTTACATAATTCTTCAATAGAATGTGTATTAGGTGTATCCATAATTTTTGTTTCGGAAAAATATTTAGCACCATCAACTTCTGCTTGCGGTAATTTTGAAACAGCGTGGTTTGAGTTTGCCGAATAATCGCAATCACAATAGAATACGTCATTTTCTCCGGCATCACCGTCTGTAATTACCATAAATTCGTGGCTGACGCTTCCGCCAATGGCTCCGGAATCAGATTGAACCATTTTGGTTTCTAAGCCGCAGCGGTCGAAGATTCTTTTATAGGCTTGTGCCATATTTTGATATTCTTTATCAAGTCCTTCTTGCGTTGTGTCGAAACTGTAAGCATCTTTCATTATGAATTCACGACCTCTCAAAAGACCGTAGCGAGGGCGAACTTCATCTCTAAACTTTGATTGAATTTGATATAAATTTACCGGCATTTGCTTATATGATTTAATGACATCACGAGCCAATGCGGTAATAATTTCTTCATGAGTTGGACCAAGGCACATAATGCGGTCATGGCGGTCTTTAAGTCTCATAAGTTCTTTCCCGTAAGCATCCCATCTGCCTGATTCTTCCCATAATTCTTTTGGTTGAACAAAAGGCATTAATAATTCTTGAGCTCCGGCTCTGTCCATTTCTTCGCGGACAATGTTTTCAACCTTTTTCAGTACTCTCCACATAAGCGGCATATAATTATATACTCCGCTTGTAAGCTTTTTTATAAACCCTGCACGTGCAAGCATTTTGTGAGAAACTACTTCCGCATCAGACGGGAATTCTCTTAACGTTTGCACAAACATTTTTGACATTTTCATGATATGTTTTCCCTTCCGTAATGTATTTTAATTATATCACGCACAAAATTTATTATAAATATGTGTGT
>ONTD01000003.1 GCA_900320675.1 uncultured bacterium | reverse complement strand
ACTCAGCTACCTCTCCCGTCGGGAGAGGATACGGATGTGAGTTTGAAAAACTCAACAGCCGTTGGTGAGGGGTTGGACAAAAGACGATAAGTCGATAAGTTCGTAACAGGAAATAGGTTAATTCAGCCCCCAGAGAACCTGAACAAAAACAAACTAACGTAAAGAACTTAACGTCCTAACGTCTTAACGTCTTAACGTCTTAACGTCTTAACGTCCTAACTTTTTTAGGTGAGGGGTATAATATATAATCTCCCCTACGGAGAGGTAAAAAAAACTGAGCTTTTGACTCAGTTTTTATTTACGCTACACTTCTCACATCACTTGATTTTGACTTCTTTATAGCTTTTAATTCGCTCATATCAACCTTTTGTTCATAATTATATAAAGTTTTCGGTTTTGTAATAACTTTGCCGTCCGGAGTAATTATTTTGGTCAATCTTCCTTCAGCGTATGTTAACTCATAACCGTTTTTGGATACGAACACGCCTTTCTTAATATTAGGATGGGAGGTTTTTGCAGTTCTTACGTTTATACCGTTGCCGTTATTGGCTAAATTCCCGATTTGATGAGCTTTGGCAGATTCTTCTGCTGCTTCTTTATTGATTTTCTCCATAGCTTGTACTTGATTTTTCTTTGGAGCTCTGTATGCTATTGATCTTGAATAAGCACTGATGTCTTCTTCTATAACAGTGTCATTATGTTTTGCTTGTTCGGCAATTTTACGGGAAGTTGAGTTTAAGTTTTGGGTTTCAATATTTCTTACTACAACATCCGGTTCAGTTTTCTTTACGTACGGTTTTCCGTTAATAGCATCGTTAACTTTTTGCATAGCTTGTTCATGCGTAACTTCTTGTGAAACTTTGTTCTGATTTCTTTTAATAGTGTCGTTAGCTTTTTTGCTGTTTTTAATTTCTTTTTGTACGTTTTTATCGGCACGACCGAAGAATTTCATTATTTTATCCCAGCCTTTGCCTTTCCACAACCATAACCCGCCGGCAGCCAGTGTCGTCAGTGCTAATAACCTGCCGAAAACTTTCTTGGTTTTTTTATTGTTAGAACCTTCATATACGTCATTTTGCAGTCCGCCTGTGTATGATACTGCGTAACGATTATTTCCGTTCGTTATAGCCGGTGAGATATTGTACAATCCATTGCTATTTATGCCATCTACTGTTGTCATGTTAAAAAACCTTCTTCGTTTTCTTCCTACATGATTATAAAAACGGTAGAGCGCCTAAAATTGTCATTGTATTAATAATTTGTTACATTCAATGTTTTTGTATTTTAGTTATTTAAGAATTATTTGCACAAGATTTACTTTCATCAACATATTTTGAAAGTTGTTTAGAAGCTTGTTTATATGCGTTAACCGTAGAATTACCGCCTAAACATCCGCCCGGACATGCCATAACCTCAATTAGATTACCGAGTTCACAAACTCCGTTCTTGGCGTATTTTTTCAAATCTCTGACGGATTGTTTATTGAGTCCGTCAATAACTACAGGATATGTAGGGATTTCTTCCGGTAAAAGAACTTTTACGGCGTGTGCAACTCCGCCTGTAACCGCATAATTTCTGGCTTCGGAAGATGATTCAACCGGAAAATCAGATTCGCTGCATTCTTCTACTTTTATTCCGCGAGCGATAAACCACGCACCGACTTCTTCATAATTTAAAACATAATCTACATTAATATCTTTTAGTGCTTCACGACGTTTTGCCACACAAGGGCTGAAAAATACCGTAATAGCATCCGGATGGTCTTTTTTAACGATTTCTGCCGTATAGTACATCGGAGTATGAGTTGTAGAACGGAAAGGTTTAATTTCCGGCAAATGTTTCTCTACCAGCTCGTTGTATCCCGCACAACAAGAAGTAGTCATAAACTCTTCACCTGCCAGCATACGTTCTTCAAATTCCGCAGCTTCGGTTTTTGATGTAATATCAGCACCTTGAGCTACCTCATAAACTTCACTGAACCCTAAACTTAAAATAGCTTCTCTTAATTGCTTAGGGGTGCATGGTAGCTGCCCGAACATAGACGGAGCTGCCATTGCGATAACTTTCTTACCGGATTTAATGTGTTTTAATACATCTATAATTTGACTTTTTTCGTGAACTGCCCCAAACGGACAAGCACTGGAACATTTTCCGCAAGAAATACACTTATCAAAGTCTATTCTTGCTCGTCCGGTCTCATCTTTTGCTATAGCGCCTACAGGGCAAACGTTTTCGCAAGGTACGATAACTTTCATTATTGCCTGATAAGGGCAAACTTGTGCGCACATCCCGCAATTTTTACATTTTTCTGTATCTATTTTTGATTTTCCGTTTTGGATAGAAATTGCACCAAAACGGCAAGTGTTTACACAAGGTCTTGCAACACAGCCTTGGCATAGATCTGTAACATAAAATCTTGACGGTACGCAACCCTTACAAGCTGTTTGTAATACTGTCAAAGGATTTTCTTCAGGTTCTTTTCTGTCTAAAACTCTTTTAGCAAGCTCTGCCATATGTACGCTATCATCAGTATCTTCAATAGATAATCCTAAACCTGCTATGGCTCTGTCTCTTAATATTGCACGCTCTTTATACACACAGCATCTGTACGGAGCTTCAAAATCTTTTGGTCTCATTTGGTACGGAATTAATCTGGCATTTTCTGCAAAATCGTCAGAATAAAATGCTTTTATCAATCTTATTAAAATTTCTCTTTTTAAACGGGAAGTTTGTCTGGGGCTATTCATTACCATATTAAATCATCCTCATAAGTTCTATTCTCAATATATTATATTATTACATGAACATACAAAATTTCAAATGCAATCAGGAGTTTTGTAATTAAAGCGGATTGTTGCTTGTATGATTTTTCAAGATGCTTTTAATGCTTGTAAATATTGAAAAAAAATGTTATAATTATCCGGAATAAAGAAAAGGAGCTTTTTATGACACAATATACCCTTAACCTTTCTATGGAAGAATTGGAAAAAAGAACCCATAAAGATTATTTGATGACGAAAAAATTTTTAACTCCTGAATCGCCGGAATATACCCAATTGCAAGACGGTGATAAAGAAGCGTTAAAACATCTTGTAAAAGCTGCAAGTATCTTAGAAAAAATTAATATGCAGCTCGATAATCATCATAATCTGCCGTTTAAGGCATATTTAGAAGAAGAAATTAAGAAAGGGAATAAACAAGCTGAACTTACCAAAATATTATTTGATGCTCAAAAGGGTATAAACGCTATAGATACGATGTCTAATCCTATTTATCTTGCAAAAGAAGTTAGAGGTTATGCAGGTAAAGGAGTTTATCCTACGGATTTATCAATAGAAGAGTTTCACTCAATTTTAATAAATATGTTAAAATCCGGAAAAATTAATGAAGTAAAGAATATTCTCACACAACGCTCTGTTGTTGAAAGAAAAGGTGATGAACTTGTCGGGATTGATTATATTGATAAATTTAAAGATGATTTTTCAAAAATGGCGGATGAAATTGATGTGGCAAGCGAAACTTCCACTAACGCAGATTTTAATGAATACTTAAAATTGCAGGCAAAAGCTCTTAGAACAGCAGATCCTATGCTTGATGCTTATGCGGATAAAAAATGGGCAACTTTACAGGATACTCCGCTTGAATTTACTATAACAAGAGAAAACTACGCAGACGAGATGACCGGTACTGTTGTAGAAAATCCTGAGTTGAAAAAGCTATTGGAAGAAAATAACATTTCACCTATCCCGAAAGATTTTCTAGGCGGGCGTGTAGGTATAATAAATAAACAAGGTACAGATGCATTAATGGCAATAAAGAAGTATCTTCCGACGCTTGCAAAAAATATGCCGTATAACGATGAATATGAACAAAATATTCGTCCGAATGAGGATACAAAACAGACAATGGTGGATGTTGATATGGTTATGTCTGCGGGTGATGTCGGAGAATACAGAGGGGGGATTACTTTAGCGGAAAATCTTCCGAATGATGATAAATTATCACTTACTATCGGCGGCGGAAGGCGTAATGTATATCACAGACAAATCAGGTTTATCAGTGATATGAAAAAGCTTCAGGAAAGGTTGGATGCAGTATTAGATAAAGAACAGCACAAATATTATCTTGACGAAGCTGATCACTGGTTCACAATCGGACATGAAAATGCTCATTCTCTCGGACCTAAAAAAGGAAATGAAAAACTCGGAAAATATCGCAATATTATTGAGGAAAACAAAGCTGATATGGGAGCTTTAGCTTTTGTGGATTTGTTGACGGAGCTCGGTATGTACACCGAAGAGCAGCGTAAGCAAATTATTGTAACGACAATTACTGATAATTTCTTAAAAACAAAACCGACTTTATCTCAAGCTCACAGAGTCAGAACCGTTATGCAGAACAAATACTTTGCAGAACGTGGTGCTTATGATATTGTAGACGGCAAAATTCATGTAAATATTGATAAAGTAGTTCCGATTGCAAAAGAAATGTTATCCGAAATTGTCAGAATACAAATTGACGGCGATTTTGAAAAAGCGGAAAAATACGTTTTGGATAATTTTGTTTGGACGGATAATATGGAATTAATCGGTCAGAAACTTCAAAAAATCAGTAAAACTTTAAATGGCAGATTAGAGACAAAATTGGCGGATATGCTCTTGGAATCATAGAGTTAATACAATAATAAATTGTGGTAAAAAATATTTGTTTAGAATTGGGGTGAGGTATCAGAAAAGTAACCTCAATCTCCCTTGGGGGAGAAAAGAATTTGTTAGTGAGTCTAAAGACGAACTTACAAATTCAAGAGAGGGTAAGGTATCAGAAAGGTAACCTCAATCTCCCTTGGGGGAGAAAAGAATTTGTTAGTGAGTCTAAAGACGAACTTACAAATTCAAGAGAGGGTAAATTTTGTATTATACTTCACAAATCACCCTCTCTCATTTTTCAAATGTTCGGATAAATCCTCACATTGAAAAATTTCTCTCCCCCAAGGGAGATGTAAATT
>ONTD01000084.1 GCA_900320675.1 uncultured bacterium | reverse complement strand
TCTTTTTCTACCATGATTCCGTCAACTTCCGTATTTTTAGGCCCATATCAGTATGCATATATATTGGCTTTGGGTATTTATGGGGTTTCAAAATCTGCCGCGCTTGCAATAGCTGCGGTTCATCAGGGATTGCTTACGCTAATTCTTCTTGTTGTCGGGGGTCTAATTGTTGTAAAGAACAATTTGAAACGTGTGTTTTACCGTAAAACTGATTTAATCTCAGATGATTAATCCCTAAGAATTAGTGAAGGTATTAAAAATATATTCCTCAGAGGGGTTAAAAGCCGCTGAAAACGAGTTATAATAATAATGCAGACACTTCATATCCAAGCACTTTTTTCGGGGTTGCGACAAGATTTTCTTTGAGCGGGTTTGGTTGAAAATATGTAGAGTCTGCTTTCAAAAAGCATAATATCATCTTTTATAACGGTTTTCACATTCGTAATACCCTTGTCCTTATCCTCGGACAGGGTTTTTTGTATTTTAATATATAATATGATATAATTAAAACGTAGTAAGAATAGGAGTAAATAAATGTCAGAAGAAATCAGAGCAAGCCACATATTGGTTAAGACTAAAGAAGAGGCGGATAAGTTATATGAAGAAATAAAAAGCGGAAGAGATTTTGCTGAGATTGCAGGTGAAGTTTCTCTGTGTCCGTCAGGTCAAGCAGGCGGTGATTTGGGATATTTCGGAAGAGGCATGATGGTTAAGCCGTTTGAAGACGCGGCATTTGCGCTCGAAAAAGGAGAAGTATCAAAACCTGTTGAAACTCAATTCGGTTGGCATTTGATTTGGCTTACTGATAAGGCTTAGAAATGCTTTCTGAAATTAGAAAATTACTTTTAAAATATAATCTTGATGCAATACTTGTAAACTCCACTAACGAATACTTGGTGGAGTATAATTCTTTGGAAGAAAATTCAAGATATAAACTGACAGGTTTTACTGGTTCTACAGGTGATGCTGTTGTAACTTGCGACAAGGTATATTTGTTTGTAGACGGAAGATATCATATACAAGCTGATAATGAAGTGAATCCGGATATTGTTACAGTAGTAAAGCTTCATGGCGGAGATACTTTTTTTAGTAAATTTAAGGAAATTTTTTCTCCATCTGCTGTTTTGGGATTGTTTCCTTCAAAAAATTCAATATCGAGAATAGATAATTTTAAGAAGTTCTGCAAGGTTGTCTATTTAGAACAAGATCCTTTTGACAAGAAAGTTTCAGTGGGTAATGCTTCTGAGACAGAGATTCCGGTCAGCATTGCAGGGCGGTCTGTTGAAGATAAATTGCAGTATTTAAGACGGAATTTAAATGTTGATGATGCTATTTTGGTGTCAAATTTAGAAGAAGTATCATATTTGTTTAATTTAAGAGATTTTTCAAAACAGTATTCTTCAAAAGTGGAGAAAAGAGCTATAATTACAAATGAATCCGCAAATTTGTACGGCAGAGCGGATTTTGATAATTACAAATCGGAATTGTTGAGTATATCAGGCAATATTTATGTCGATAAAACTTCAATAAACGGACGAGATTTTGATATTGTTAAAGATAAAGCAAAAATCATGGACTTGAGTCCTATAAGCATTTTAAAATCTGAAAAAACATCTGAGGAAATTAAACATTATATGTCTGCATTCAAAAGAACGGATGATGCTATGAGGGCTATAAGAGCTTTTATAAATGATAATGATAATATTTCAGAGTATGATGTTGATAAAAAATTAGAAGAGTATTTCTATAAGTATGGGGCAAAGAGTTTAAGTTTTAAATCTATTGTTGCAAAAGATAATAATTCGGCACTCGCTCATTATTCAAAGTCTTCGAAAGAGGAAGTTATAAAAGAAGGTAGTCTTGTACTTATCGATTGCGGGGCATATTATGAAGGCGGGTTGGCTACCGATATTACAAGGGTATTTGTGAAAGGTGCAGCAAATCCTCTCCAAAGAAAAGTGTACACTACGGTATTAAAAGCTTTTTTAAATGCGTTCAACACTCAGGTTACTTCGGATACTTCCGGTTATGATATTGATAATAAAACAAGATTATTTTTTAATAAAAATACTATAGAAGGGTTTGAATTTAACCATGGGTTAGGGCATGGTATCGGAATCAGCGTACATGAATATCCGCCGAATCTAGGCTGCAGTGAACTTTCAAAAGTGAAATTGAAAGACAATATGTGCTTTACGATAGAGCCGGGGTTATATAATAAAAACGAGTTTGGTGTGCGTCTGGAAAATTCTTGTTACCTGAAAGATGGTATAATTCATTCGTTTACAAATATGAATTACGAGAAGAAGCTGATTGATTTTGATATGCTTACCCCGCAAGAATTAGAATGGCTAAAATCATTTGAGGTAATTTAAATGGAAGAAATAACATCGGTTAACAACACTTTAGTAAAAGAAACAGTAAAATTTCAGCAAAAAAAATATCGTGATATTGAAGGTAAATT
>ONTD01000168.1 GCA_900320675.1 uncultured bacterium | reverse complement strand
GCAATTATAGAACCTATGCAGCCTCTAAGCTGACCTTCTTGTTCTAATGTTACAAAGCAAGCTCCCCATTCATCAAATACTTGAGGATACAATAATGTTTTTTGACTTCTGTCAAATTCAGATTTTATGATAGTCCTGCATAATCCTGTTACAAAATCAGAATGGTATTTTGAGATGAAGGTGTTTTTATCGCCTTCGTATAAGAACCAGCAGCCATATCCTACAACCTTTGATAAATCGCCGGTTACAGAACCTGAATTTGCCATATCAACTCTTATCATTGAAAATCTGTTCTTATTTGCGAATTCAACTAATCCTGTAATACCTATAGCCCCGCAAGCCATTTCATATTGGAAGTTTCTGATATCTCCGGATTCAATAAGCTGGGCGGTGGTATGATCTAACTGTCTTGCACCGTCATTGTCAAGGAAATGACTTAAATCTGACGATATAATAAATCCGTTTTCTTCATTTGAATAGTATTCGCTTATAATTTTTTCTATATCTTCAGGACGAGCCTTTCCGATTAATATCGGAATAATCTTAACTCCGTCAAATACGGATTGAATGAGCGGAACTTGAATTTCCAATGAATGTTCCGGCTGAATTGCATCATCATTATATTGAAGCCCGAATTTTTCCTGTAATTCCCTATTGATATCTTGGTTTACTTCGATTTCGCCAAGAGGAGTTGACCATTTGTCGTAACTTGACAATGCCAAACCGTCAAACGCAACCCTATGTGCCGGTGCAATAATAAATAAATTCTTGATATTCCTATCCAACTGGTTTATACCTTCGTATGCAAGTCTGCCTGAAAATACAAGCCCTGCATGAGGTACTATTATTGCTCTGGTAGGAACGTCATAATAATTTTTGTTATCCTGTTTAAAGGATTCTATCTGGTTGATTAAATTTACGGTATCATTTGAATAAAATGTACCTGCTATAGAAGATTCTTTTATTTTCATAACAATAGTATTATAATACATTTTATGAAATATCAAAATATGTTAACAAACGGTAAAGTTCAATGTTGTATTTGTCCTCGTAAATGTGTACTGGACGAAGGTCAAAGCGGGTTTTGCCATGTAAGAAAAAATGTTGCCGGAGAGCTTACGCTTCAGACATACGGCTATAATACCGGATTAGCCATTGATCCTATAGAAAAAAAGCCGCTATACCAATTTTATCCTACGAGTCCTATCCTGTCATTTGGTACATTAGGCTGCAACATGGGTTGCAGATTTTGTCAAAATTGGCAGACAACAAAAAACAAAAGTGATTGCCAATCGGGAAATAAAACTTCCCCGCAAGAAATTATTCGAATTGCCCAAAATTATAACTGTAAATCCGTTGCCTTCACATATAATGATCCCATAATATTTTATGAATATGCACTTGATACTGCAAAATTGTGTCGTGAAAACGGTATAAAAACAGTTGCGGTTACATCGGGTTATATTAATCCGGAGCCGGCTAAAGAATTTTTTCCCTTGATGGATGCCGCAAATATAGATCTTAAAGGTTTTAGTGAAGAATTTTATAGGAAAAATTGTCTTGCGCATCTTCAACCTGTACTTGATACGATAGAATACGTGTCTAATGAAACAGATTGTCATGTCGAATTGACTACAATGCTGATTGAGGGCGAAAATGACAATGAAGATATGATAAAGGGTGAATGTGATTGGATTTTAAAACACATAGGTGATGAAGTGCCGCTGCATTTTAGTGCATTTTTCCCAAACTACAAAATGCGAAATAAAAATTCCACAAATTTTTCAACCCTTATAAAAGCATACAACATAGCACGTAATGCCGGACTAAAATACGTTTATACCGGCAACTTAACCAATACAGAAACCTCAAGTACGTATTGTAAAAATTGCGCTAACCCGATAATTATCAGAAACGGTTATCAACTACTTAAATATAACCTGACACAAGGGGGATATTGTGCTTTCTGCGGAACAAAGTGCGCAGGTAAGTTTGAATAATTAAACTTATTCCGAAATCTTAGACGAAAATTCCGCAATAATACGAGCAATATCGCAACCGCCAATTGATGCTTCAAGAATTAGTCCGGCTTGGATAAACATCGTCTCTGAAAATTCCATATTATCTAAGTCTACAATCTCAAACTCTATAAAATCAGAACCGACGTACTTTAATTTCCCGTATTCCTCGCCTGTTGCCCATCTTATAAATAAAAATTGTCCTTCGTATTCCTTTAATTTTTCTGTAAGCTTCATTTATAACCTCGCCCTACTTATATTTTAATAAAATTTTATTATAAGTCAAATACCCCTTTAGTGTAATTTTGAAATAACAAAATCTAAAGCTCCCTGCTGTGCATCAAATACGGTTTTGCAATCACGGCAGGCAGAAGTATAAAATTCATTATCGGACAACAATTTATCCTGATATTCTTCCAGCTCCTGAGGAGTTTGTACAATTTGTCCGGCATTTGTCTTATTTAAAATTCCGTATATATCTTTAAAATTATGGATAGATGGTCCTGTTATTGTCGGCTTATCGTACACAGAAGCCTCTAAAGGATTATGTCCGCCTGTTTTGTTAAAACTTCCGCCGATAAATGCAAAATGACATATTGAATACATTTTGCCTAATTCTCCGAGTGTATCTAATATTATTATGTCATAATCCGTAAATTTATCGTCTTTTGAACGTAAGCCGTAATTAAGTCCCAGAGATTTTACTAAATTTTCGACATCCGGCACTCTTTTCGGATGACGCGGTGCAAGCAAAAGTTTTATATCAGAATGTTTTGCTTTCAGATTTTTAAAAGCATTTAATACGATTTCATCTTCTGAGGAGTGTGTACTTCCGGCAATTATTACTCTATAACCTTTTTGCCCCATTTCAATATCTGCATCTTTGCGTTTTACATCAAACTTCAAATTCCCCATAACTTCAACTTTATTTTCATCTGCCCCAACCGCAATATATTT
>ONTD01000032.1 GCA_900320675.1 uncultured bacterium | reverse complement strand
TTATCCGGCTGACGGTATATTAAAAAATACATACTGTGAATTTTATACAGATACTAAACACGGGACTTTATATTTTGAATCCTATGCTAAAGAAATCGGTGATGACAATGTTTTACAAATAGCAAATCCGGCAAAGCATAAGTTTTTGCAAAGAAGACGTTTTACCCGTATAAAATTTATTAATGATATTGAAATTTCTCAAGGTGATGTAAAACATCGTATTACAACTCTTGATATAAGTGCCGGTGGTATGAAGTTCAAGACTAATGAAAATATTGATATCGAAGGTCGTTATGAGTTAACTCTTCCGTTAACGGAGTCTATGAATATTACTTGTTATTACAGACCTATCAGAATAGAAAGAAATGATGACGGTTCATACAATCATTCAGGCAGATTTGAGTTTAAAGATAATCATGACAGAATGACTCTTATACAGTATTGTACAAAGAGAAGTATAGAAATAAATAATAAGTAGGTCTTGTCTGAAGTGGGACTTGTCAGTTTATTAAGGAAAACAAATCGAAAAACGTTATTTACAACCCCTTCGCATTCTCAGCGGTTTTTTATATTTCATAAGCTCAGAAACCTATACAGATGCGATATATCAGAGACTGAGACGCATAATCCTGAGGCTGAACTTATCAAAAGTGAAAAGTATGCAGCTCGGATATATAAAACTACTGCGACGAAATATTTAACTAACGGCTCCACAAGCGGTGTAATTGCGTCTGTTTTAGCTTGTACGAAAAAAGGCGATAAAGTGTTGTTATGGGACAATGCCCATCCGTGCCATAAAAATGCTGTAATTTTAGCAGGAGCATCGCCGGTATTTTATGAACTCCCTGTCGATGAAGAGTGGGGTGTAGTTAAGGGTGTTACTAATAAAATTCTGGAACCTTTTTTAGCTAAAAATGATATAAAAGCGGTTATTATAACTTCGCCTACCTATGAAGGGTTTGTTTCAAACATTAGAGAAATAAAATCTTTATGTGAAAAGTATAACTCATACTTAATTGTTGATGAGGCGCATGGAGCACTTTATCCGTTTTGTGAGGATTTACCCGACAGTGCTGTTAATATTGCGGATTTTACGGTTCAATCCCTCCATAAAACTGCTGGCGGTCTTAATCCAACTGCACTTTTGCATACTAATACTAATTTAAATATAAATGATGCCCTAACGTTGATTAATACAACATCTCCATCTTATCCAATATTGGCGTCGATTGAGGCAAATATTAATTATCTGAATTCCAAACGCGGCAGAAAAAGGATTTCTGATGTTGTAAAGCTTATTACTGATCTAAGAAGAGATTGTGCGGGGTGTACGTTTGGCGGGGATGATATTACAAAAATCCTTGTAAAAATAGATGGTATTTCAGGTTTTAATTTGTCTGATATATTGTTTAATGAATATAATATTGAAGATGAGAAGACTAATGATATTTCAACAATGCTTCTTTGCGGAATTGGTACAGATGAGTCAAAAATTAAACGATTAAAATCAGCTTTAAAATCTATTGTTAAGAAATGTAACAAACTTTAACCCCCTAAACCTATTGCTCCGAGCTATTTCTCAGCTTCCCCTTTTATTAATTGTTTTTAAAAAGGCAATTTTTGGATTGAAAAATATTTTATAAATATACAGGGATAATAAAGAAACTTTCATGGGGAAAGGAAAGGGGAATTATGGGATTAAACGTAGATACCATTGCACGTTATGTTGTGCAAAATCACAATGTGAAATTTATGAAAGAAGGCGATTATGCAACTGCATCTAAAGAAGATGCGCAAAGCATTTACAAATTCTTAAATGACAAAAACGCAAGAACTGCAAGACAAGAAGAGTTAACAGCATATCTTCTTGGGATGAAGGATGAACAGGGAAAAGATATGTTCACCTATAAATCTGCAGCGGCTGCAGCTAAGCAGCAATTGGAAAATGAAATTTCTCAAAAGCGAGCACAAACAACTATAACCTTTATTGATGAAAATGATTACAATCAGGCTTTAGAAAAAGCTCAAAAGGAAGGTACTGATAAATTATATACCTTTAATCTTATCAAAGATAAAGAGTTATTAAATGAGATAAATACTAATAAGGACAAATATTTTACAAAAGATGCGTCCGGAAAAGAAGTATTTGATACAGATAAGTTTAAGGCTGAGTTTGGTAAAGATGTAGGTACTGATAATAAGTTACAGCTTGCTGAAAGACAGGTCGCTGCTAAAAATAGAGGAATATCTGCCAACGCAGAAAAGAACGCTATTAAAGCAGCAGGGTTAGACTACAGAAGAGATAACACCGGTTTGTATAGAACCCTTGTCGGTACAGCGGCAGCTGCGGCAGTTGTGTTTGGCGGGGCTACGGCGGTAGCTGATGCGTATGCTCACAGCGGTGGCGCTACAGCGATTGCTCATTCTGTTGCTAAAACAAAAATCGGTAATATTGTTGCCGGCGGAGTTGGAGCATTAGCTTTACCGTTTATTCACGATAAAGACGGCAAAACAAATAAACGCCAAAAAGCTGCAGATTTATTTGCACAAAAAGAAAAAGCCGAAGAACCTGTTAAGGTTGAAAATAAGGTAGAAGAAAAAGTCGAAGAAAAACCTAAAGAAAAGGTTGAAGAAAAGGTTGATAATAACCCTAAACCTGAAGTTAAGAAAGATGATTGCGACAATCTTCCTTGTTACAACATAGAAGAAGGTGTAATGGTTAACACTATTCCGTACGGCGGATATTGGCACTATGCACAGTTGTATAATAATTGTGATACTAATAAACCGTTAACTAATAAACAAATTTCTGAGTTAACTCAGTTGTTAAAACCGGGTAATGAGCAGTCTTCTATTCAAGAATACCGCGACGAAAAGACTAACAAACTCATCAGGTCTAAGAGAATATTGCAAAATACAATAACATTGAAAGACGGTACAAAAGTTTGTTTGGCAGACGACGAAGAAATCAAAGCAAGAGTCGCTAAAATGAAGACTCACAGCGGTGGTCGAGATATGGCTCTTGGCTCAAAATCAGTAAATGTTTGGACTTGCGATGGTAAATTTATCGGACATGCAGGTTCGGTAGCTGAAGCTAATAAACTCGGCAAACAATATCAACAACAACATAAAAAATAAAATATCATTTTCGTCAAAAGCCCTCTCGTTAGAGAGGGCTTTTTATATCTAAAATTTAACTTATATGATTTATTAGTTTACTAACGTCTTTATTCCAAATTCCGTTCCAATTTCTTAAAATTATGTCTGCCTGTGTCGTTTTATCCGACACTAATTCACCAATGTAGTTTAGATAAATGTCTTCATTCTGAAAATTATTTCTTAATGATGTGCGTGCAATTTCCAAAATTTTAGGTGCGTAATCTGAAATTTTGTAGTTCTTAATCGGAGTTGCCAGTGCATATTTAGGTACATTATAACGTAATTCCGAATAATCATTTAAAGTTAAATCACTAAGCAATTCTTCAATTGAGTTCATCGCATCTGTGTTATATAGGATGCCTTTATATATGGCAAGCATTGATAATACGGCATCAATACTTGAACAGTCGTGGTTTCTTATTTCTATGTAGTTGCTAAGTCTTACTTCCGGAAAACATAAGTTTGCTTGTAATAAGTAATCATCAATGTTTGCTCCGTATCCCATATATCCGTAATCTGAAAATTCACTAAAAACAACTCTGCCGTCAAAGTTAATCGGTTTCTCAAATCTGTTAATAAATAACATAGGTACATCAGATACGTATTTTATGTAATCATCAAATGTAATGTTTTTTGTAAAATCAACTGCATAGCCGCATCTGTCGTTGTCTGTGTTAAGCCAGCTCAGTGCTCTAAATGATTTGTAGCCTGTATCAACCCCGCCGCGTATCGGTGAATTGGCAAACATAGCGGTCATAAATGGCGATAGCATATTTGCTATTTTAAATTTTCTCATCCCGTCTTCTTCGTCTGAAAAGTCGAAAGTACCTTGAATTCCTGCCGTTTCTCGCATCATTACATCCGAGAATATTCCCCATAAGTATTTTGCCATAATGGCATATCTTTTTTTAGGTATTAATTTTATCGTTTTATTTGTAGAAACGGGTGATACTCCGTAATTTATAAGAGATATGTCCATCTCATCAAGAACCGGTGCAATTAGTAAATCCAATTTATTAATTTTATTTTTTATTTCCGCCAGATTTTTTTGAGGTTCAAGACTAAATTCCACTTGGCATCCGGGTTCAAGTGTCAGTGTATCATGCCCTTGCTTAAGCCCTATTATTTCATTCCCGTCTAATATGTAGTCCCAATTTTCGTTTGATGCAAAAATCCTTAAGAAATTGCAAATGCCGTTTGGTGAAAAGTAGTCCACAGCTTTATATGAGTTATTATTTATTGGCAGTCTTTCGTATTCAACCCCGACTTTCCACTCAGATTTAGGTTTGCAGCCTGAGGTGTATATATTTTTAATTTCTTCGTGTAGTTTATTTTGCTTGACTGCTTCTGTAATGCCACTCACCTTGATGCCTCCATAAATTAATTATACCATTAACAAGATAACAATAAATAGTACTTATTAAATTCTCCTTCTTGTGGTAGTATAGTAGGTAAGATGAATTACTTCGAACGAGCAAAATATTTTAAAACAAAGAAAAGGCTAGGGCAAAACTTTCTAATTAACGGTGAAGTTATCCAAAACATATTGGAATACTCGGGTGTTACCCCTGATGATACTGTTATTGAAATAGGTCCTGGGGTTGGTTTTGTAACAGAACAATTGGTTAAAAGGGCGAAAAAGGTTATTGCAATTGAATTGGATGAAGAGGCAATTAAAGAGCTGGAAAAACTTAATGTTGACAATTTAGAGATAATACATAACGATATTTTGAAGACGGATTTGTCTGAATTGTGTGAGGAAAAGGTTAAAATAGTTGCAAATATACCTTATTATATTACAAGTCCGATTATTGCTCATTTGCTTGGTGAAATTGACGATTTAACAAACAAAAATCGAAATAAAATTACGGATATTTTGCTAATGGTTCAAGAAGAAGTTGCAAGAAGAATGGTTGCTAATGAAAATTCGCCGGCAAAGCAGTATGGTTTATTGACAATATTATCGCAATTTTGGGCTGAGGTTGAAATAAAAGAACTCGTCGGAAGACGTTCATTTTTCCCTGCGCCTAAGGTTAATTCTGCACTTGTGAGTTTGAAGGTGCGTAAGGAGCCTCTTCTTGAATTGACTGATTATAGTCACTTTAGAAAAACTGTTAAGGCTGCATTTTCTCAGCGGCGAAAAACCCTTAAAAATTGTTTGTTAAGCGGTGGTTTTTCAAAAGATAATATTTTAAAATCTATGAAAAACATAGGACTGGATGAAAATGTTAGAGGCGAGAAGTTATCAGTAAGTATGTTCGGAAATTTGTCGGAGGAATTAATTAAAAATGCGTAAGATTACCATAAAATGTCCGGCAAAGATAAATTTAACCCTGAAAATTACCGGCAAACGCCCTGACGGTTTTCATAATATTGAAAGTGTTATGCAGGCTATAAGTTTGTATGATTATTTAGATTTAAAATTATCACCATCCGATAAATTAGAGATTAATCTCTCCGGTAATAGTGCAGAAATTCCGTATGACAATTCCAATTTGGTTTATAAGGCAGCGAAACTTTATTTTGATACCTTAGAAGCTGCTATAAATAATTATATTTTAAAATCTTGCCATGTTGAGTTTGAAAAAGATTTGCAAGACGAAGCGTTGTCCGTGTTGGCAGATTCTGATATGAATTTTTCCGTGGATATTCATATAGATAAAAATATTCCTGTAGCGGCAGGTCTTGCCGGTGGCAGTACGGATGCTGCAGGAACCGTATTTGGACTAAATAAATTATTAAACGAGCCTTTAAGCCTTTCTCAATTACATGATATTTGTTCTAAACTGGGTTCGGATTTGAACTTTTGTCTTGCAGGCGGAACGCAGTTAACTACAGGCCGTGGTGAAATTTTATCTAAGCAAAATTTTACTGAACAGAAGGTTGCATTAATTAAACCTTTAAATCTTGGAATTAGTGCAAAAGAGGCATATACAAAATTTTCAAACAAGTTTTCAAAAAATTCTGTCGGTCGTGAAAATTATGTAAATGATTTAGAGTGGGCAATTATTGATGATTATCCTCAGTTACAGTTTATAAAAAATAAATATCCGAACTCCGTTATGTCAGGTTCGGGTTCTACTTTCTATCAGTTGGATAACAACTTTGATACATTGGATGGTTATCAAATAATTAATAATTTGGTTACCATTCCTGACGGAGTGAGCGTAGTTTAGTTATTTGCCTATACAGAAGTGAGAAAATATATTATCTAAAATTTCGTCTGTAATTACTTCTCCTGTAATTTCGTCAAGTGAAATTAGCGCGGCTTTTAAATCTATTGATATCATGTCTTGCAGCTCTTCTGACTCTGCGGCATCAATTGCCCTTACAAGACTTTCTCTGCATTTTTTCAGACATTCTTCCTGTCTTTTATTTGTTATAAACTCTGTTTCGTCCGAAGAATATTCGCTTACTATCGCTTTAATCTTTGTTTTTAAATCTTCTATACCATCACCGTTTAGTGTTGAAATCTTTATGATGTCTGATTCTTCAAAAGGTAAATTATTTTGGTATTCTTTTAAATCCGATTTGTTTGCTATTATTAAATGTTTTTTATTGTTTAATAATTTAAAGATTGTTTCGTCTTCTTGAGTGTATTCTTGGCTTGAATCGTAAATGAACAGAACTAAATCCGCTTCTGAAACTGATTGTTTTGAATATTCAATTCCTATTTCTTCAACTTTTCCTACTTCTTGTCCTTCTCTTATCCCTGCCGTATCTATTAGGGTTATCGGTAAATCCCAATCAAGATTTTCTTTAATTACGTCTCTTGTTGTGCCGGCAATTTCCGTTACAATTGCTCGTTCAATATTTAAGAGTGTATTAAACAACGACGATTTTCCTACATTAGGCTTTCCGACTATCGCAATTTTTATTCCCTGTCTTAAAATATCTGAACTTTTTGTGCAGTCCAGAATTTTGTCAATTCTTGTAAGAGAATTCTTAAATTTATCAAGTAAGTACGAATACTCCGGTTCGGCAACATCTTCCGGAAAATCAATCCCCGCAACAATCCTTGAGAGTGTTTCGAAAATTTCACCTTTTATTCCATCGACTTCTCTTGCAAGAACCCCGGATAAATTTTTGGCAGATTGAATTGCAAAATTTTTAGTTTTTGAATGTATAATATCAGCAACGGCTTCTGCTTGTGATAAATCCATTTTTTTATTCAAAAATGCACGTTTTGTAAATTCTCCGCGTTCGGCAATCCTTGCTCCATGTTTTAGTACAGCGTCCAGTATGTTTTGTACAACATTAATTCCGCCATGGCAATGTATTTCTATTACATTTTCGCCGGTATAGCTATTGGGTGCCTTAAACGGAAGTATTAGTACCTCATCTATTTTTTTGCCATTATCAGTAATCCAGCCGTGAGAAATTCTACCGGCTTCTAAATTCTTTTTTGAATAGATCTTATCAATTATATCAAACGCCTTGTCTCCGGAAATACGCACAACTCCTACCCCGCCTGTTCCCAGTGGTGTAGCAATTGCAGCTATTGTATCAAATTCATCAAGTAAATTCATATCCGTATTATAATATAAAAACTTTTTATTAGAATTGCTTTAAAAATCTTACGTCATCATTAAAGAACAGACGTATATCGTCAATTGCGTATTTTAGCATTGCAAACCTTTCAACACCCATTCCAAACGCAAATCCGGAATATATTTCAGGATCAATCCCAACTCCTCTAAGAACGTTCGGATCAACCATACCTGCACCGAGTACTTCCAACCAGCCTGTTCCAGAGCA
Source organism: uncultured bacterium (assembly GCA_900320675.1). Taxonomy (GTDB): domain Bacteria; phylum Cyanobacteriota; class Vampirovibrionia; order Gastranaerophilales; family Gastranaerophilaceae; genus UBA1221. The sequence continues at coordinate 4,741 of ONTD01000032.1, read as the reverse complement.
AGTTTTACAGCCTTTCCCACCGCACATTATGCATTGAACATCAACTTCCGCAGACGGTTCTGTGAACGGGAAGAAACTGCTTCTAAATCTTGTAGGACGGCTTGAACCAAAATATATTCTTATAAATTCATTTAATACCCCTTTTAAGTCTCCGAATGTAATATTTTTATCTATATAAAGACCTTCTATCTGGTGGAAAAAGTTGTTTTTTCGTGCATTAATATTTTCATTTCTGTAAACTCTTCCCGGAGATATGACTCTAATCGGCGGTTTTTGGTTCTCCATTACGTGAATTTGAGCACCTGAAGTTTGGCTTCTGAGTACAACATTTTTTGCAACGGTTGTAAAAAATGTATCTTGGACGTCTCTTGCCGGATGGTCTTGCGGAATATTCAGCATATCAAAATTGAAATATTCTGTTTCTACCTCAGGCGAGTCTTTACTTTCAACTACCGAAAAACCTAAACTCTGTAATATTGATACAATTTCGTTTGTTGTTGAAGTAAGCGGATGAACCTTGCCTCTTGGAATATATTTCCCCGGTAAGGTGATATCTAATCTTTCCTTTTGAAGTTTTTGGTTAAGTTCTTCTTTGTAAAATTTGTCGTGTTTTTCTTGTAAAGAGGTTTCAAGCTTTTTTGTGATTTCATTTGCTAGTGAACCGATTATCCTTTTATCTTCATCAGAGAGATTTTTTAAATTTTTCTTTATTTCGTTAAATTCACCTTTTCTGCTCAAATATTTTGCTCTTATTTCGTCTAAATCATTGATGCAGTTTGCTTTTTCTATGTCTGCTGCTGCTAATGAATAAATGTTTTCCAATTGTGCTTTCATTTTATTACCTCTTACCTGTTAATTTCGTTAAACTTTTTCTCATATCCTACAGTAGTGAACGGGCCATGACCTGTGTATATTGTGATATTATCATCCAGTTTAAAAATAATATTCTTTATACTGTTTGATATTTCGTCATAACTTCCCCCGGGAAGGTCAGTCCTTCCGTAGCTATTTTTAAACACCGTATCCCCGCAGAACAGTTTGTCTTCTACTAAATAACAAACCCCGCCTTTTGTGTGTCCGGGAGTTTCTATAACCTTAATCTCATAGGTACCAAATTGAATTTTATCACCATCTTTTACCGTAAAGTCATATTTTTGTGCTTCGCAAGGCGATATCCCAAACATTTGGCACATCTCTTTTACGCTATTCATCATGACAGAATCGTTTATGTGGATGCCTACTTTAGCGTTTAATCTTTTCGCCATTGTATTAACCCCGAGAATATGATCAAAATGTCCATGAGTTAAAAGAATATATTTTACATTTAATCCATTATCGTTAACGTCTTTTATAATATCTTCACGTTCATCTGAACAGTCAATGAGGACAGCATCTTTTGTGTTTTCATCCCAAATTAGATAGTTGTTTGCGTCTATCGGTCCGGATATGTATGTTTTTATTTTCATAAATTAAGTTCTCACTAATTCAAAAATATCACGGCATATTGTAAATAGCTTTTCAGTGTTGCTGAGAGCAACCATATTTGGACCGTCGCAAAGTGCTTTATCAGGATCCGGATGAATTTCAAAGAATAAGACATTTGCACCGGCAGCCATTGCTGATTTTGCAAGAATTGGTACAAATCTTCTGTCTCCGCCCGAACAAATACCGTTTGCTCCCGGTAATTGTACACTGTGTGTGGCGTCAAATACTACAGGATAACCAAATGCTTGCATAATAGGGATTCCTCTAAAGTCTACAACCAGATTGTTGTATCCAAATGTTGTACCTCTATCTGTAAGCATTATCTGTGTGTTGCCGCTGTCTTCCACTTTTTTTATTAGTGGTTCCATCTGCTCCGGAGCCAAAAACTGACCCTTTTTTATGTTTACAATTTTGCCGGTTTTTGCTGCCGCAACAAGTAAATCAGTCTGCCTGCACAAAAATGCCGGTATTTGTATTATATCAGCTACTTCTGCGGCATACTCTGCCTGATCCGGCGTATGGATGTCGGTTACTATCGGTAGATCGTACTTTTCCTTAACTTGTTGAAGCATCTTAAGACCTTTTTCAAGTCCCGGGCCTCTGTATGAACTGATTGATGACCGATTTGCCTTGTCAAAAGATGACTTAAAAATGTAATTAATTCCGAGTTTTTTCGTAATTTCTTTTAACGTTTCAGCGGTTTGATCAAGTATTTCCTGACTTTCAATAGCACAAGGTCCTGCCATTATGGTCAGTTTGTCTCCGCCTATCTCAAAATCCTTTAATTTTAATTTTCTCATATCCATATTACCATTATATTAAAAAAAATTATATTTACAAGAATACTATTAATTTTATTACGCTGTTCTTACTTTGTCGGAATATTTGATAATAAATTTATTGTAAAGTATGTTAAAAAAAGAACTCCGCAGGTAAAACCAAAGATTACTGTTTTTATTACAGAACCGGATTCGAAATTTTTATTTCTCAAATATGCCTGTGCTGCCAGATTGTCTGATACTAATTTTATTATCGGTGTTATTATCAGGGGTATTATATAAAATAGTGCATATTTAATATTTATCATGGCTATTGATCCCAATAGCCCGTTAATTAGTGTGAATGTTAATGAAGCAAATAAGGCAGTAAAATAATTTGCACTGAAATTTGAAAATACTTTCTTTACGTTGAATACAGAGAATATATCGTCATTTGAATCTATGTATACGTATATATAGCTCATACTTGCAAATACCATAATTATTTCTATTACTGTTAATATTCCAAGTGCAATATGTGCTGCAAGCACTAGCAAAAGTGTTTTTTTATAAATGAATATTCCAAACAGGATAAAAAGTCCGAGGACTATTCCAACGCACACGGATACCAGTAATATTATCGCTAAAGAAAATTTAGAGCCGCTTAGCATGTATTTGAAAAAATCCTTCCATTCAGGAAGTTCAGTTTTTTCATTTTTGATGAGCGATTTTATGTACTCTAAATCGTATCCAAGATTTGTTACGGCAGCAAGAATTGCCAATATCAGTATCGGTTTTATGTAGCTATAATTGTGCGCAATTATGGCAAATCCCAGTATACCGCAGCAAAAAGATAATATTAATAATACAGAGTATTTCTGTATAAAATTTTTATCTCTGAACGGATTTATAAAGGCTTCTTTTATGTTTATACTCATATATATCTCCCTATGCTTTTAATATATTAATTTTATCAGATTGGGGATATATGGTCAAACTTATTTATCTAAAAAACCTTGCATTGATATTTTAGTCGGGTTTACGTTGTTGTTTGCGATTTTGGCAGAAATTTCAACACTATCAGTGTTTTTATTCTCCAAAGCTTTATCTCTTGCACGGGCTTTTCTTGTCATTTTGTCGCAAGTTCTTGCCAGCCAAATCATAAATCCCGGAACTAATACGATTGTTGATAAGAAGGTAAACATACTGTTATATGTTTTTGAGTGTTTAACTAATTTGTTTTTGCTATCTTTCAGTATATTTTCTATAGTTTGTTTAGCTTCTTTTTCGGCGTCTGTTTTAATATTCTTGAATGCTTCTTTGATTTCATTATCATCAACGACGTCTTTTATATCTTTACCGAGAATGATTTTTGCATTTTCTGCAATTTCTTTATCAATTTGAAGTGTTTTCTTTAAGTTTCCGCCATTACCGGTAATAAAGTCGAAGAAATCATGTATACCGTTTTTGTATTTGTGTACATTTGTATATTTTGATTCCAATTCTTTGTTTGAAAGAACATTTATACCGCTCATCGGAGAGAAGTAATCACGAAATCTTGTGTATAAATTTTTATTATGGTCTGACGGTGTTATATTTAAGGCTAATCCGGAAAATTTTGAAAATACTTTTGAAAAACCTCTGGACAATGCGTTTGCAGCGAAGAGGATTGCTCCGAAACTCGTAACATCACGAGCAATTGTTTCATTTCTGTCGTATTTATCCGGTGCATTATATAATCTGGTCGGTAGGCAGAATCCGTATAATAATGCCAACATTGCTGATACTGACATTGAGGCATCATTAAATTCAAAGTGGTTTATTATATTTTTCAACTTGTTTGAATCTAAAACGTATTCTGCGGTGTTTTCAAATATTTTTTCTTTACCGGTGAATGCCACGTCAGATTTTTGTTCATTTTGTGGTGCGTTTTTCGTTCCGGTCATTGAAAGAGCTTTTTTCTTTGCTTCTTCTTCTTTTAATTTATTTTCATGAGCGAATGCCGGATTTTGTCCTTTCAAGCCTAATGAGTATAATTTCGGGATATATGCATAAAATGCTACTACAGCACCCCACATGCCCAAATTCGACAGAATTCTCGAACCTGTTCTTCTTGCAACAAAGCTCTTTAAAAATTTATCGGTATCAAAACTGCCATCATTAACCTTTTTCATTGCGTTACCGGTTGTTTCAATAACATCATCGGTAAAGTCTGTCATTGTTTTTAATAATTTCTTAAATCCGACTCCGGTTTTATTTTCTGTAATAATTGTTTTATTTTGAGCTTTATCAAATTTTTGAGTCTTGAATGAAATTTCTGCAGCCAATTCGTTTACTGAAGGATTTAAATATTTTTTCTTCAGTTTCATAAAATCATTAAGCAGGCTGTCAGTTAAATCATCCGGTGAACCTTTAACTTTTTGATTTGTTATTTTTTTCCATAGCGATTTTTTCTTATCTTTTGACAGTTCTATTTCAATAGCACGATCTGCGTACTG
>ONTD01000085.1 GCA_900320675.1 uncultured bacterium | reverse complement strand
TATTTTACAGTTTATGTCTGATAACAGTATTGGAACCTTGAGAAGATACAAATAAAATATCTCCGTTTATATGCAAACAGTAAGGTTTTTGGATATTAGTCATAAACGGTGTTGCGTTTCCTTCAGGTGTAACTTTTATTACTGTATCCGTGTTGTAGTTTGCAACGTAGATATTACCTTGACTGTCAATATCAATATCAATAGGACCGTTTAATTGAGTACCTTTCAAAAACTCCGATCTTGTTCCGTTAGGAGAAATCTTTGTGATAGAATTACTGCTGAAACTTGCAACGTATAAATTGCCGTTTTTATCTGTTGTAATACCGGTTGGACTAGGCAAATTAGTATAATTTCCGTCAGATTGCGGTATCTTAGGAGTGTTAGCCGCAGCCTGAGCCGCCAAATCACTTGCTATTGTAGCTAAATCAGTATCCATTGCAGATGCAAGAGTTTTTGCTCTTTCAATTACCGGACTTGATTGCGGAATTAATGCAAGATATTTTTTGGCGTTATCAATTTGTCCTAATTTGTAACTTAATGCCGCAGCATTATATACTGCCTCATAATCACTCGGCTGTCTGACTATTATTTGCTTAAATACATTTAATGCTTCAGAAGTATCATTCATCTGCTGCAAAATTACACCTAAATTGTAATACGCATCAACATAGTTTGAATCTATTGAAATCGCACGACGGAAGGAATTTATAGCTTGTGTATACTGCCCTGTCCTGTAATAATCAACACCTTGATTATAATACATTTTGGCATCATTACTTATCTCTGCCATTGCCATTGCACAACTTGTACAAGTTAATACCATTAATGTTGCTAGAAATTTCTTCATCATACTTTCATTCCTCTGCTTTTGTTGAAAATTTATTTCGTATTTCACTCCGGTTTAAAGTTCGCCCAGTTCCTCTATTAATTTATGATTTTTGTTTGCAAACTTTTCTCCTCTTGCAATAATAGCAAGTTTTAAAATATTTGCAAGGTTTATAGATTTTAATGATTTAAAGTTATCCGGCAAACGTAAGCTCCAGTTAGCATCTCCGGATGTTCCCGGTCTGTTATATACATCATAAATGTTAAAATAATCCGTAAAGAAAATCTGAATATTTTCAGCTTTCGAAGCAAAAATTTCAACCAGCTTTGTCTGTGCCAAAAATTCAGCATTCTTTGTTAATTCCACAATTAAAGCATCCTTGTCTTGCCAATCAGGAAAATCCAAGTCTTCTACAAGATTTTTAACGTGCAAATAGCCTTCGTGAGTGTTAATCATAGAATCAGCCCACATTTTTATAGGTTCATTGTCGTGTGTTCCGACCATAGCCCAGCATCTTTCATTAATATTCTTGCAACGATAAGGATCTTCCGGTTTTTCCGGCTCGGTAAATTGTGTCAATTTCATTCCCTGCAAATCATACGCTTTCATAACAGCCGCTACCGGATTTGTTAAAGTTCCCAAATCTTCGCAAACTATGGCATCTTTATCCAAACCTTCTTCTTTTGCTGCTGCTATAACGATTTTTTCTATCAATCTGCCGTATAATTTTATTTGTTTATCAGATAATTTCTTCACTCTTTTTTCTTTATCAGCCGGAATCTCCGGATCTAAATCTTCAATTGACGGAATAGCAAATCTCTTTAAAAATTCATGCTCCGGTGAAGAGTATAATCTTCCCGCACCCTCTTCAATTTTCGGTTTTTTACCGGCCTTATACACCCAAGGGTCAATAAGTCCGACAATATGGTCAATTCTGACTCCGCCAGGGTTTTCTTTAAACATTTTTTTAAACAAATTTTTCATAAGAATTCCACCGTCATCTAATGAACCGTCAGCTCTAAATAGCTTTTCAGGGTTCATAACAGGAAATCCCCAAGCTTGTCCGTCTTTAGAAAAATAATCAGGCGGGCAGCCGAGCATCCATCCGTCAAGGAACAATGATTGGTATGCCCAGCAATCTCTGTCAGAGAAGGCTACTTGTCTGTCCGCAATCATTTTTATTCCTTTTTTCTTTGCATATTTTAAAGTTTCTTCATTTTGTTTATCTAAAACAAATTGTACAAACTTATAAAAGTCAATATCATCAGCATATTTTTTTGAAATTTCATCAATTCTTTTTCCGAATTCAAGCTGCTGCTCTATTGATTTTGGATTAAATAAATTTTTATCTGTTTCGGAATCCCATAAAGGCCAATAATCATTACCATGTTCTATAGATAAAGCTTCGTATAAACTGTCTTTATCCAGCCAAGAATCGTTTTCTCTTTTATATATAGAAAATTCCTTCATCAATTTTTTGTCATTTTTAGCCTTAAAATTTTCCCAAGCCTCGCGTAACGCTTCATCTTGTTTTTTATAGATATATGAATAAGCAGTTTTATTTGTATCTTTGTTAGGATTTTCAGAAACTATATTT
>ONTD01000162.1 GCA_900320675.1 uncultured bacterium | reverse complement strand
GTTATATTATTAGATTTTATTCCGTACAGAGTATTGATTTCTTCATCTGAATAATAATTTGCTTTGGATGCTGCATTATCTTCACGTGAAGATTTTCTTATAGAGTTCTCCTGTTTCTTTTGCGCAGCAAACTCTACAGTATCCTTTCCTATAAGTTTATTAAATATTATGTTTTTAAAATCCAGTAGTCCCATATATTGGATTACGGCGTTTTTGTCAGTAAACTTTAATTAAAAAATCCTGTCAGAAATCGGAAAACCATTGTACTAAGCAGGTTTAATCCCTAAAAATTCAAGTTTACATAACTTAATATAAACAATTATATTCAATTAAATCAGCTAAATCTTCTAATGAAAGGATATTCATTTGAGGATGGTTGTTATTTGGTTTATTTGAAACAACTGTTAGCATATAGTCAGATTCAAAAATTGTAGTAAAAGTGCTATTTACGTCAGCGTGAATTTTTATACCGGCTTCAAGTCTTGTCCATTTTTTGTAAAATTCTGTTTTGTCAGAGGTTTGAATACCATAATGATTTGATAATTTATAAAAATCTCTGTCTTTCATAAATTCTGTATCAACTCCTACAGGGGAGTCATCAAAAGCCGCAAGAACAATTTTGTTTGAATGCGAAATACTAAAATGAATATCGGAAAACTTGAATATTGGTTTATTTTTTTCAACAATAATAGTTCTGTCAGGAATTTTATAGATTTTTTCTCCGACATAGTTTACGATAGCTTTTCCGAGTTTTGATTGCAAAGCTTTTAATTCAACTCGTGAAAGGTTTTCTGTTTCTTGATTGTTTAAGACAATATAGTATATTTCCATATCGGTAATTCTAGTATTAATAAAATTAAAAAACAAGATTTTTTAGCTATGGTACGGGATCTTCTCCTCCTTCGTGCCATGGATGACATTTGGAAATTCTTTTAATACCGAGCCATAAACCCTTTAATACTCCGTATTTTTCTATAGCTTGGCGTGTATATTCTGAGCAAGTCGGTGTAAATCTGCAAGTTGGCGGTGTAAGTTTTGAAAAATATTGATATATTTTTATAAGTAGTAAGCAAAATTTTTTCATTTATTTACCCAATTTACTGTACTGTATAGCTATCTCCTACAGTATCAACCGCTTCAACCTTGATATCAGTGATAAGTTCTGAGTATGAAATGACAACGATAGTCGGAATATGACGTTCAAGTAACTGATATAAAGGAAGACGAATTCTCGGGGAACAAAGTATTACCGGTTGTTGCCCGCACGCTTGGTGTGCACGCATCAAAGTATTCGCCGTAGTTTCAATAAGTTCTTGAACCTGAACAGGATTTAATAAAAACATAGTTCCCAGCTCGGTTCTTTGACAGCTGTCATCAAGAGTTTTCTCCCAATCCGGAGAGAGTGTGAGCGCATATAATATATTGTCATCACTTACATTTGACAGGCATATTTGACGACCTAGTGCAGCTCTTAAACGTTCAGACAAAATATCGGGCTCTTTTGAAAATCTTGCATAATCACAAAGCCTTTCAAATACAAATATAATATCTTTAATAGAAACTTTTTCCCTGATTAAGTTAACAAAAATCTTTCTTAAATCGCTTGTAGAAATAATTGTCGGAACAAGGTCATTAACAAGAGTAGGATCTTGAGAACGAACAAGTTCCATAAGTTTAAGAACGTCAGTTTTTGTCATAACCTCATCAACGTGTTTTCTTACGCATTCTTGCAAGTGTGTAACAATAACATCGGTACTGTCAACTGCTGTTACGGAGCGTGCAGTTTTTGCATCTTCAGGTTTTAACCAGTATGCCTGAGTTTGATATGTCGGATCGATACCAATAATCGCATCTTCCGGCACTTCTTGTTTTACGGCATCCCATTGATCTGCAATAACCATCACACGTCCCGGGTATACGTAACCGGTTGCAACAGTGTTACCGCGGATTGCAAGCAAGTATTCATTTGCGTCAAGTGCTGAAGAATCCATAATACGAATATTAGGTATAATATAACCTAATTCGTCCGTTACC
>ONTD01000188.1 GCA_900320675.1 uncultured bacterium | reverse complement strand
TAAAAAAAATTTTTTGCCAGCAAAAAATATTTTAGCATAACAAAAAATTAACTACACAAAAAAAATGGGATAAAATTTATCCCATAATATACTATTATTCGCAGTGTGATTAATTTTACAATTAACCATTTTTTTTAATTAAATCATTTTCTATATTAAACTCTTTAAAATATTCCTCTCTTAAATTTAACAAATATTCCATTGCATCCTCAATTTCAATTCTCTTTCCGGTTAATGGATTTACGTAATAAGAGTACAATATATAAGCTATGTAAAAAATCTCTTCTAAAGTCCTTGTATTTGTACGTCTTTCGCAAGTTTGCTCATCTTTCGTAATACCCCATCCCGCATAAAACGGCATTCCAAAAACTCTTGTTTCTTTGCCGCACATGAGAGCTTCAAAGCCTAATTGAGTAGAGCAAACATAAACCTTATCACAAGCCTTTATTAGAGAAATCGGGTTGATAGGATTTGTCATAGTATATATATTATCGTGTTCTTTCACACCGGTATAATAGCCTTTTCGACCTTCTCCAGCAATTGTATCAGGATGAGTTTTAATAATAATATCAGAATCCGGATTTTCTGCAATTGCCGCATTTAACATATTTTTAAATGTTGTTTCGTTTGCCATACCCTTTAGTATCGACATATCGCCGAAAGATTGGTCTACAACAAGAATTTTTTTACGTCCTTCTTTACCAAAATGCGGAGTGTATATTGGTTGATGATTATATTTTGTAAGGTGAGTTTCTATAATTTTATCAATACATCTTCTTGCCCGCTGTTTTTGTTCTTCTGTAATAACTAAATTTTTATCATTTAGCATCTGTTCCAAACGACTCGGACGAGTTGCATCAAAATATGAAGTCAAATCATCAAAAGTAAAAGATATTCCTTTTTGGTACTTTGGTAAAGCATTTGCGTCTGCATGCGTATTTATACTTCTCAGAAAAGAATCTCCCGCAAAAATCACTTTTTTATTTAAATTAAGCGCATGTCTCAATATTTTGGTTGTTACCGCAACAGGTCTTATTTCCCACACTAAGTAACGATTATCTATATTTTCAAATGCCTTTGGCGTATCGTCATATACAAAATCTTTTTGATTTAATAACAAATTCAAGTAGTTATGGTAACAATCTACATGCAAATATGTCGGAGAATTTTTTATTAAACTTAATTCACCTATAGCATCAAATTGCTTATCTATATAGTTTCTGATTTGGTTATCTTGGAACAAATTAAAAAAATTTGCATATCTTGAATTTTGAGTTTTATAAACATCGCTGTCATTCTCTGTTTTTTTTCTGAAATGAATTTTGAAGAAAATAATTTTAACATGTTTAAACAACTGATTTTCAGTTATTGTAAACAATGGCAATCTAAAAATATAAAACTTTATCTTAAACGGATTAATTACTTTTCTGGTAAAAATAAGTGTTTGTATATAATATAACAACGGAAGCCGTTTAACCATAAAGTAAAATCTATTACCGGTTATAGAAGAATTTTTATGCTTGTTAAATAATTGATGAGTTTTATAAATAAATTTGAAATGACCTTTATTTAAACGCCTGTTATAATTATACTCAATAGCTTGTAAAAACTTCTCATCAACGCAATTTATTAATTCATCATTAAAATCATGCTTATTAATATAGTCATACAATAACTTGTATTCATTAAGGGTTACAAATGCCATTTTATTGCCCTTATTTATTGATGACGAGTTATTATCTTTTCTATAGTGATAATATGCATTATCTGTAATTGCAATTTTAGTTGCATGCAGCCAGCTTTTTATGTTAAATCCGACATCTTGAAAAGCCGCCCCCGGAGTCTCAGAAAATTTTATATCATATTTCTTTATAAAATCTTTTTTGTATATTGCAGACCAAATACAAGGATGTCCATTTGTAATAAATTCAGGAACTTCCGTATTTTTATAAAGAGAATTTATAACCGGTGTTATAAACTTATTAACTTTGCCGGACCAGCATTCATCAAACATATAAAAATTTGATTTTACTATTTCGGCATTTCTGACCTGTGAAATATTATACAAGTCTTCATACATATTTAAGTCAATGTAATCATCCGGTTCAACAATTCCGATATATTCTCCGCTTGCCATGGCAATTCCTCTATTCATAGACTTACCATAACCTTCATTTTCTTTATGAATCACTTTTATTCTTGAGTCATGCTCAGCATATTCATCCAAAATTTTTCCGGAATTATCAGTACTTCCGTCATCTATACATATTATTTCTATATCCTTCAATGACTGATTTACGACACTATCCAAACACTGTCTCAAATACTGTTCTACATTGTATACAGGAATAATTACACTTACTTTTATCATTTTAACCTTCCCTTTATTGCATTTAATACATGTCATGAAATAACATGTTTGTCAATTAATATTGTTTTATCATGTCATTAATGAGGTTGATGTAAAAATTTATCATTATAG